>DASTNM010000493.1:0-6973 GCA_035762745.1 Candidatus Polarisedimenticolia bacterium | reverse complement strand
TCTCGACTGCAGGCCGTCGCCGTGAATCGTCGGAGACTTCCCCGAGGCGGCCGCCGTGACGAAATTCGGCACCACGGCGGCGTATTGGGAGGTTGGATCCTGGCGCGGGCCGAAGACGTTGAAGTAGCGGAGGGAGACCGTCGCGAGACCGTAGAGGGCGTGGAAGATGCGGCAGTAATACTCCCCCGCCAGTTTGCTCACCGCGTAGGGAGAGAGCGGCTGCGGGGTCATCGTCTCGACCTTTGGCAGCTGCGGGGTGTCGCCGTAGACCGAGGAGGACGACGCGTAGACGAAGCGGGCCACGCCGGCGTCGCGAGCCGCCACAAGAAGGTTGAGAGTCCCGGTGGCGTTGACCGCGTGGCTCGCTTCGGGATCCTCCACCGAGCGCTGCACGGAAGGAAGCGCCGCCTGGTGCAGCACGTGCGTGACTCCACTCATGGCCCGGCGCACCGTCGTCGTGTCACGGATGTCTCCCTCGATCAGGTCCGGCCCTGGAGTGCCTCTGGGCCGGCCCGCCGCGACCTCTTCGAGGTTCTTTCGTCGGCCGGTGCTGAAGTCGTCCAGGACGACGACCTTCTCGCGCCGCCCCAGGAGGGATTCGACGAGATGCGAGCCGATGAACCCGGCTCCGCCGGTCACGAGGTAGCGACGCTCCGCCACCCTACCGCCCCACGCCGAAGTAGCGGATCCCAAGCTCCTTCATCGGCCCGGGCTCGTAGACGTTTCTCAAATCAACGACGACCGGGGCGCGCAGGGCCGCCTTGACCCGCGACCAGTCGAGGCTGCGAAACTGGTTCCACTCGGTGGCGATGACGAGCGCGTCGCACCCCGAGGCGGCGTCGTAGGCGTCCTCGACATACTCGACGTCGCGAAGCGACTGCCGCGCTTCGTCCATCGCGGCCGGGTCGAAGGCGCGCACCCGGGCGCCGGCCGCCAGGACCTCCCGGATGATCCGGATCGCCGGCGATTCCCGGGTGTCGCTCGTGTTCGGCTTGAAGGCGAGACCCAGGAAGGCGAGCTTCTTCCCGCGCAGCTCCCCCACCGCCTCACGGATTTTCCCCACCATGCGCACCGCCTGGTGCTCGTTCACCTCCACCGCCGCCTCGATGAGGCGCGCCGGCACCCCCGCCTCGCGTGCCATCTGGATGACCGCCCGGGTGTCCTTGGGGAAGCAGGAGCCGCCGAAACCGGGCCCGGGATGCAGGAACTTCCTGCCGATCCGGTTGTCGAGCCCCATGCCCCGCGCCACTTCGTGCACGTCGGCCCCGACCGCCTCGCACAGGTTGGCGATCTCGTTGATGAAGGAGATCTTGGTCGCCAGGAAGGCGTTGGAGGCGTACTTGATCATCTCGGCGCTGACGACGTTGGTGATCACGAACGGCGTCTCGATCAGGTAGAGCGGGTTGTAGAGGTCCTTGAGGATGGCGATCGCCTGCGGGTCCTCCGCGCCGATGACGATGCGGTTGGGGCGCATGAAGTCCTCGATCGCCGCCCCTTCGCGCAGGAACTCGGGGTTGCTGACGACGCTGAACGGCACCCCGCGCGCCTGGCCCTCCTCGATGAGGCGCCTGATCATCGCCCCGGTCCCCATCGGCACGGTGCTCTTGGTCACCACGACCTTGTAGCCGTTGATGTGGCGCGCGATGCTCTGCGCCACCTCGCGCACGAAGCTGAGGTCCGCCGCGCCACCGTCGCCGGGAGGGGTGCCGACGGCGATGATCAACACCAGCGATTTCTCCACCGCCGTCCGGATGTCGGTCGTGAAGCTGAGCCGGCCCTCGCGCATGTTGCGCGCGACCATCTCCTCCAACCCCGGCTCGAAAAAGGGGACCTTCCCCTTCTGCAGCGCGGCGATCTTCTCCGGGTCCTTGTCGACGCCCAGGACGTTGACACCGAACTCGGCGAAGCAGGCTCCCGTCACGAGCCCGACGTAACCGGTTCCCACGACTGCGATGTTCATCGACGCTTCCCCGGCCCCGGCTTCGTAGCGGGGCGATCGGCACTCACCTCCGGCCGCCGGTACCACTCCACGAAGCGGGCGAGCCCCTCCGTCACCGGGACCTTCGGCTCGTAGCCCAGCAGACGACGCGCCTTGGCGACGTCGGCGTAGGTCGCCACGACGTCTCCCGGCTGGTCCGGGGCCTCCTCGATGATCGCTTTCTTCCCCAGCCGCCCCTCCAGCAGGACGATCAAATCCTTGAGGCTCGTCGTCTGGGACCCACCCAGGTTGATGATCTCGAAACCCTGCACCCGCTCGATGGCCCGCTGGACCCCGGCCACGATGTCGCTGATGTAGGTGTAGTCGCGGCGCGTCGAGCCGTCTCCGAAGCGCGGCACCGGCAGGCCGCGATCGATGAGCCGGGTGAACTTGTGGATCGCCATCTCGGGGCGCTGGCGTGGGCCGAAGACGGTGAAGAACCGCAGGGCGAAGATGTTCAACTGGTGCAGCTCGTGGTAGGTGGCGCAGATCAGCTCCCCCGCCCTCTTCGTGGCGGCGTAGGGGGAGATCGGCCGGTCGACCTCGTCCTTCTCCGAGAACGGCACCTTGGAGTTGTTCCCATAGACCGAGGAGGAGGACCCGAAGATGAACTTGCCTATCCCGTGGTGCCGGCAGGCCTCCAGGAGCACCACGGTGCCGTTGACGTTCACGTCGGCGTACAGAAGCGGCTGCTGGATCGAGGGCCGCACCCCGGCGCGCGCCGCCAGGTGGACGACGACCCCGATCGGATGGGACGAGAAGACGCTCTCCACCAGCTTGCCGTCGCGGATGTCCCCCTCCACCAGCGCGAAGCCGGGTTGCCCGACCAGCCCTTCCAGGTTCTTGCGCTTGACGGCGGGGTCGTAGAAGTCGTCGAAGCTGTCGAGGACCACGACCTCGCGACCCTCGTCCAGCAAGGTCTCCGCCAGGTGCGATCCGATGAATCCCGCGCCGCCCGTGATCAGGATGCTCGCCATGATCTCCTAGAGTCTCCGGAGCTTGTCGCGCCCGGCCGTCACACTCCGTGTCGCGTTCCGCGTATCGAGCACGCAGGAGGCGTGCTCCACGATGAAGCCGTAGTCGTAGGTCGTGTGGTCGGTGACGATGAGGACGATATCGGCGGCGCGCAGCTCCGCTTCGGTCAGCGGAACCGAGCGGTAGCGCTGGCCGCCGTCGATGGCGATCTCCGCGGCGTACGGGTCGTTGTAGCGGATCTCCGCCCCGCGATCGGCCAGGAGCTTGATGACATCGAGCGCCGGCGACTCGCGCACGTCCCCGACGTCCTTCTTGTAGGCCACGCCGAGCACGAGCACCCGCGCCCCGCGGGCGCTCTTCCGCTGATCGTTGAGGGCGTCCACGGTCTTGGTGACGACGTACTGCGGCATGTTGCCGTTGATCTCGGAGGCGAGCTCGATGAAGCGGGCGGAGTAGTTCAGTGTCTTGAGCTTCCACGACAGATAATGCGGATCGATTGGAATGCAGTGGCCCCCCAGCCCCGGACCGGGGTAGAAGCGCATGAAGCCGAACGGCTTTGTCGCGGCGGCGTCGATCACCTCCCAGACGTCGAGGCCGAGGCGGTCGCACATCAGGGCCACCTCGTTGACCAGACCGATGTTGACGCTGCGGAAGGTGTTCTCGAGGAGCTTCACCATCTCCGCGGTGCGCGTGCTGGAGACCGGGATGACCGTCTCGATCGCCTGGTCGTAGAGCGCCCGCGCGACGCGCACACAGTCCACCGTCGCGCCGCCGACGATCTTCGGCGTATTGCGGGTGGTGAAGCGGGGATTGCCGGGGTCGACCCGCTCGGGGGAGAAGGCCAGGAAGAAGTCGTGTCCCACCCGGAGGCCGGAAGCCTGCAGCTTGGGGAGCATGACCTCCTCCGTCGTCCCCGGATAAGTCGTGCTCTCGAGGACGATGAGCATTCCGGGGTGGAGGTAGCGGGCGATCTGCTCGACGGCGGCGACGATGTAGGAGATGTCCGGGTCCCGCGTCTTGCGCAGCGGGGTCGGCACGCAGATGACCACCGCGTCGGCGCGCGCCAGCACCGAGAAGTCGCCGGTGGCCGTCAGGCGTCCGCCCTTGACAAAATCACGCAGCAGTCCGTCCGGGACGTCCTGGACGTGCGAATGGCCGCGACCGATCCCGTCGATCTTCCCCCGATCGGTGTCGATCCCGAGGACTGTGAGACCGGTGCGCGCGAACTCGCAGGCGAGAGGCAGACCGACGTAGCCCAGGCCGATGATGGCCACGGTCGCCTGGCGCTTGCGCAGCCGCTCCACCAGACGATCGGCCGCACCCGCGGCGGTCTCCGCCGGCTGGATCGACGCTGCGACCGGGCCATTCTTCGGGCTAGGGCGCGCTCTTCGGGGTTTCGCTGGGCGCCGGGGTCTTGTCAGGCCCTGGTTCTTCTCCACCCTCTCCCTCCTGCTCTTCGCTGCCGCGATCCTTGGCCCCTTTTTTCCCGTAGTGCCGGATCAGCCCTTTGCCGACGCGACTCTTCTGGATCCCCTTCACGACGTCCTTCAACCCTTCGTACACCTCCGGGTCATTGACGATGCCGCCCAGCGTCCCCTTGCCGGAATCGACCTTGCGCAGGATCGAGTCGGCGTGCCCCGCGACCGCGTCGATTTTCTTCAAGAGAGTATCTGCGTAGGTCTCGTCGTTCATCAATCGGCCGACCAGGCCCTTCCCTTTGCTGATGTTGTCGGCCGTCTGGCGCAGCGAGGCGGATGCGGATCTCAGGTCCTCCATCGCCTTCGCCCCCTGGCCGTCCGGGGACGTGAGCTGGGCCACCAGGCCCTTGTCGCTGTCGAGCTTCTCGGTGACCGACTTGAGATGCGCGAGCGTCCCGTCGATCGCCTCGAGCTGCTTCTTGCGGAATGCTTCGTCGGTCAGCAGTCCGCCGGCCAGTCCCTTCCCCTTCTCGACCCCCTCCAGAAGGCGCCTGAGCGAGGCCAGACTCCCTTCCATGTTCGACACCCCTTGGCGGCCGAACTCCGGGTTGTGGATCATCTCCTGGACGATCCCTCCCCCCCGGTTGATCGCCACCAGCAGGTCGCGCAGCGAGGCGGTGATCTCCTTGACGTCGTCGGCGATGCTCTGGCTCTGCTGAGTCATCTGCTCCCACACCGACTCCCCCGGCTCGATGAAGCCGTCGGGCGGCAGGGCCGCCTTGTCCGGGTCGCCGGGCGTCAGCTCGATGTACTTGTCCTGCGACAGGTAGGTGAGCGACTTGAGGAGCGCCTGTGTCCCGGCGCGGATGCGGATGGCGTAGTCCTGGTCCACGGAGAAGCTGACCTTGATCTTCGTGTCCGTGATGTCCTGCGGGAACTCGATCTCGGAGATCGAGCCGATCTGAACCCCGACCAGGCGCACCGGTGATCCGACCGACAGGCCGCCCGTGTTCTCGAAGCGGGTCCAGTAGGCGACCTTCTTGGTGAACAGGCGCGATTCCTTGCTGATCGCCATGACCGCGAAGGCGAAGATGATCATGCCGAGCGACACGACGGCTCCGACGCTGATCTCCTTGGTGGCCCGGGACATCCGCATGCTATCCGACCCTCCCCCCGTCCAGGAAATGCCGGAGACGCGGCTCGTTCGTGGCGCGCGCCTCCTCGACCGTCCCGACGAAGTACATCTTCCCCTCGTACAGGTAGCCGATCCGATCGCCGACGAAGAAGGCGCTCTGGATGTCGTGCGTGACCACGACCGACGTCACGTCGAGCCTCTCCTGCAGGTTGCGGATCAGATCGTTGATGGTGTTCGCGGTCACCGGATCGAGGCCGGTCGTCGGCTCGTCGTAGAGGATGCATTGCGGGTCCATGGCGATCGAGCGCGCCAGCGCCACCCGTTTCTTCATCCCCCCGGACAGCTCGGACGGCATGAGGTCCTCGACTCCCTCCAGCTCGACCAGCTCCAGCTTGTCGCGCACCACCTGCCGCACGGCCTCCTCCGGCAGGTCGGTGTGCTCCCTGAGCCCGTAGGCGACGTTCTCGCGCACGTTCATCGAGTCGAAGAGCGCCCCTCCCTGGAACAGCATCGCCACCTTCTTGCGGATCGGGATCAGCTGGTCCTCGTCGTACTCCACGATGTCCTCGCCGTCCACGATCACATGACCCGAGTCCGGCCGGTGCAGCCCGATGATGTGCCTGATCAGGACCGACTTGCCGCTGCCGCTGCCTCCCAGCACCACCATCGTCTCGCCGCGGCGGATCTCGAAGGTGATCCCCTCCAGCACCCCCTTGGCGCCGAAGGCCTTGTGCACGTCGTCGAACCTGACGAATGCCTCGTCCATCGGCGGGCGGTCAGAAGGCGAGGAAGAACTTCGTCAGGAAGAAGTCCGAGATCAGGACGCAGAGAGAGGCGGCGACGACCGTCTGCGTGGTGGCCCGGCCCACTCCGTCGGCCCCCCCCTCGGCGTTCAGACCGTTGTGGCAGGCCACCAGCGCGATGAACAGGGCGAAGACGACCGTCTTGCCGAGGCCGCTCATCACATCGTGAAGGTCGAGTGCCTGGATGACATGCTGGATATAAAAGGCTCCGGGCTGGTTCAGCGTGAAGACCGCCATCACCATCCCCCCCATGATCCCCAGGCAGTCGGCCAGGACCACCAGGATCGGCAGCATGACGAGGATCGCCAGCACCTTGGGAACCACGAGCTTGCGCACCGGACTGGCCGCCATGGCCCGGATGGCGTCGATCTGCTCCGTCACCTTCATGGTGCCGATCTCGGCGGTGATCCCGGCCCCCACGCGGCCCCCCACCATCAGCGCTGTCAGCACGGGCCCCAGCTCGCGCACCAACGACAGCGACACGACGTCGCCGACGAAGAACTTCGCTCCGTAGGCCGCCAGCGAATAGGACGTCTGCAGCGCCAGCACCATGCCGGTGAAGAGCGCGGTCACCGTCGCGATCCAGAACGATCGCACCCCGAGGTGATGAAGCTGATCGACCAGAACCGGCCATTCCGGCTTCCTCCGGAGCGCTTCCCGGACC
>DASTNM010000492.1:0-3834 GCA_035762745.1 Candidatus Polarisedimenticolia bacterium | reverse complement strand
CTCGTGCATCACCAGAGCGGGCGCCGCAGGCAGGCCTTCCTGGCGATCAACTGCGCGGCAATCCCGGAGAACCTGCTCGAGAGCGAGCTGTTCGGCTACGAGAAGGGGGCGTTCACGGGCGCTTCCGGGAGCAAGCGCGGCAAGTTCGAGATCGCCGACCGGGGGACGCTCTTCCTCGACGAGATCGGCGACCTGTCCCAGGCGCTGCAGGGAAAGGTCCTGAGGGTGATCGAGCAGAAGTCGTTCGAGCGGGTCGGCGGCACCCAGACCCGCACCGTCGACATCCGGCTGGTGGCCGCCACCAACAAGGACCTCCGGCAGCTGGTCGGCACCGGGGCGTTCCGGCAGGACCTCTACTTCCGCCTCTCGGTCTTCCCGATCACCGTCCCTCCCCTGCGGGAGAGGCGCTCCGACATCCCGATCCTGGCGCGTCACTTCCTGAAGGTCTTCTGCGCCGAGCAGAAGCGTCGCCCGCCTCTCGAGCTGACGGATGAGGCGGCCCGGGCGCTCCTCGAGTACCCCTGGCCTGGGAACGTGCGCGAGCTCGAGAACTGCATCGAGCGGGCGGTGATCCTGTCGGAGGGAGAGCGTCTGCTTCCGGAGCACCTGAACCTCCCCCGAGCCGCCGCACGCCGGGCCTGAGACCGTCCGGGCGCCCGGACCCCTTAGTCATGCCCCCTCTTTGACTTGGCGCCGGCCGGACCCTAGATTTCCGCCGGAACGGAGAGTCTGTCGATGCGCCATGAGCAGGGGATGAGCCTCGCCGAGATCTCGATCGTCCTGGCCCTGGCGGCGATCGTGATCACCGTGGCGGTCACCTACGCCCTTCCCTGGATCGGGCGCGAGGAGATGCGCGGCGCGGTCTACCAGGTGCAGACTCACCTCCAGCTCGCCCGCATCCAGGCGGTGACGCGCAACCGCTCCTGCCGCTTCGTGATCGACGGAGCGAGCGGTCGGGTGCAGGTCTTCGATCTGGTCGATCCCGCCAGCGCGACGGATGACATCCAGCTCGCCGACCTGACGCTCCCTTCGACCGTCGCCTTCAGCCGCCCCGACAGCGGCAGCGCCATCACCCTGACCGCGGGGTCCGGCACCCAGTACCTGGCGACCTTCGCCGCCGACGGCAGCGTCTCGGACGCGGCGGGGGAGATCGTCCTCAAGGGAGGGGATCGCTACGACAAGGTGACGCTCTACGGCGCGGGGGGAATCCGGGTGGAGCACTGGGACGGCTCGGCCTGGACGGTGGGGTCCTGAGATGGCGCGGCGGGACGGCGGTTTCTCCCTGGTCGAGGTGCTGCTGGCGCTCCTGCTCATCTGGTTCGGGCTGATGGCGGCGGCGCCGATGTTCATAAGCGCCCTCAAGGAGACCGCCTCGGGGGCCGACATCGGCAGCGTCGACGCGGCGGCCGTCGACCGGATGGAGCTCCTGCGCGGCCAGGATTTCTACTCATTGTCGGCCGGCGGGAACCTGACCTCCAGCGTCACCGGCTTCTCCGACGCCTCCAACTCCACCTGCACCGTGCGCTGGCTGATCACCGACAACGCCTCGCCGGCCACGGTGAAGACGATCAGCGTCCGTGCCGTCGCCACGCGCACGGCGATCGGCCTGGCGAAGGAAGTCACCCTGACCAGCCTGAGGGCGCGGTGAGCCCGCGCCACGCCGAAGAGGGGTTCAGTCTCCTGGAGCTCCTGGTCAGCCTGGCCCTCTTCTCGATGGCGATGGGAGGCGTCGCCGGCCTCCTCATCCAGAACTCGCAGATCAACCGGGCGACGCAGGTGAGCGCCGAGGTGCAGGCCAACGCCCGCAACTGCCTGTCGATGATCGTGGCTGTGCTGCGCACCGCCGGCTGGGACCCGCGCAACACCGGCCTGTCGGCGGTCAGCCTCGACCCGACGCCGAGCAACTCGGCGAATTACATCGAGGTCTACGCCGACCTGAACGAGGACGGCGACACCGACGACGCGGACGAGGACGTCACCATCCGCTGGACCGGCACGCAGATCTCCTGGCGCAAGAGCAGCGACACGTCGAAGCCGTTCGTGGTGCTGGCCGACGGCATCAGCAACGACGCGGACGGCGACGGCAACGCCGAGACGATGTTCGTCCCCGACTCCAGCACCCACCCGACCCGGATCACCGTCCGGATCACCGCCCGCTCGCCGACCCCAGACCCGCGATCGGGGCAGTACATCCGCTACACGGTCAGCAGCGACGTCGTCTTGAGGAGGAACCTATGAACGGCCCGAAGCCGACGCGAACGCTCGCCCGGCCGCCGGTGCCCGGCCTGCGCCAGGAACGCGGCTCGGCCCTCGTCATGGCGATCTTCGTGCTGGTCCTTCTGGCCGGGATGGGGGCCGCCCTGCTCTTCGTGAGCGAGACCGAGGTCAAGATGAGCCAGGTGGACATGCGCTCGAAGCAGGTGTTCTACATCTCCGAGGCGGGGCTCGAGGACGGCCGCGAGACGCTGCGCGTCACCAACCTCCAGGGGGCGACCGCCGCCCTGCGTGGGTCGCTCAACGACGAGCTGACGGCCGCCGCGGGCGCGAACGGGGTCATCAATTTCGATCCCGCGACGCTGGCGGCGGTCTACGACAGCGCGGGGAACGTCACCGGCTTCACCGGCTACGGCGACGACGTGCCGCTGCGGGCCACGACCTCGTTCTCGGGCGGCAAGTACGCCGCCTTCCTGACCAACGATCCGATCGACGGCAAGACCAGCCTCAACGACACCAACGACCGGGTCATGATCACCGCCGTCGGCACCGGCACGAACAGGGCGCTGGAGGTGGTGCAGGCGATCGTCGAGCGCAACCCCTTCCCGCAGATGCCGGCGACGATCACGATGATCGGCCCCCTCGCCAGCTTCGATGGCGGCAACAGCAACGCCAAGCAATACACCGGCACCGACTGCGCCATCCCGGGGCTGGCGCTCCCGGTGGTCGGGACGATCGGCAGCGCCTCCGAGGCGAGCGCGGAGTTGGGGGTCCACAAGCCGAGCACCTACACCTCCGGAGCGGCCACCGGTCTCGCCACCGTGAGCGATGTCAACGCCACGATCGACCCCTCGTGGAAGAAGTGCGATTACCTGCACGACCTGGCACGGCAGGTGCGCGCGGCGGCCGACGTGGTCGGGAACTCCTCCACCCCGAGCACGTCGCTCGGCACTTCCACCGCCCCGAAGATCGTCTACATCGAGGGAGACTACTCCATCAGCGGCGGTCTCGACGGGGGAGGTCTGCTCTGGGTCACCGGGACTCTGACCTTTAGCGGCAACGCCTCCTGGTCCGGGGTCCTGTTCACCGTGGGGAAGGGGGACTTCGAACGCAGCGGCGGCGGCAACGGTGTTATATCAGGGGCCAACCTGGTCGCCAACGTCGCCGGGCCCGACCGATTGATGTGGACCGCGGACGATTGCTCCGGCCCGGACGGTGTCGTCGGGACCTCGGACGACGGCGCGGCGATCGCCACTTACAATAACAGCGGCGGCGGCACCGGCCTGACCCAATACTGCAGCAGCGCGATCTCCACGGTCGAGGAGCAGTTCCCCCTGGCGATCGTCGGCTTCCGCCAGCGCTGACGCGCCGGATCCGGGGCATTCCCGGAGTCGCCGTCAGGGGGTGACGTCGCCGGAGGTGGCGGCGACCTCTTCCGGAACGGCGCTGATGCTCATCGTCTCCTGCGCCACCAGAATATGCAGCCGGTTCACCGCCACGAACTGCGTCGCGAAGTCGACGCCGGGGCCGCTCACCGTCGCGGCGTTCATCGCCAGGAAGGGGTGCCCGGGCTGATTCAGCCGCCCGAGTGGGTCGCTCCCCGGGGTCGTGTAGACGTAC
>DASTNM010000491.1:0-3664 GCA_035762745.1 Candidatus Polarisedimenticolia bacterium | reverse complement strand
CTTCTCCGGGCCGGGGCGCACCGCGTGGCGGCGTCGCTCGCGGCCCTGCCGGCGGAAGTCATCCTGGGCTAGGATCCGGGACGATCATCAGGGGGAGGAGACGACATGGCCGACGAGTACTGGGTCGTTGCGTCCGACGGGAAGGAGTACGGGCCGGCCGGGATCGCCCTGCTGGCTCAGTGGGTCCGGGAGCGCCGCCTCATCCGCACGTCACCGGTCCGCAAGGGGACAGGTGCCCCGGCCGACGCCGCCAGCTATCCCGAGATCGCCAGCCTGTTCGTCGCCCAGGAGAACGCCGGGACGGCGGCCGGAGCCGTCGCGACCGGCGGGATCGCCATCCCGCAGGAGTTCCGTGTCTGGGGGTTCGTCGAGAAGGGCTGGGACCTGGTGCGCGAGAACTGGCTCGTCCTCGGCGCCATGTTCTTCATCCAGTTCGCCATCGGGGCGGTGCCGCACATCGGCTTCTGGGTACAGTTCATCGTCGGCGGCGCCATCTCGGTCGGCATCTGGCGCGCCGTGCTCGGGATGATCGACGGCCGCAAGCCGACCGTCGGCATGATGTTCGAGGGGTTCGATCGCTTCGCCGACGCCTTCCTCGGGACGCTCGTCGCCACCGCCCTGGTCATCCTGGGTTGCATCGCGCTGATCGTTCCCGGGATCATCCTGGCGCTGATGTGGCTCTTCCTGTATCCGATCCTGGGGGAGACGAGGCTCGGTTTCTGGCCGGCGATGCGCGCCAGCGCCGTCCTGACGGAGGGGTACCGCTGGCGTCTCTTCCTGCTGGCGCTGGCGGGGATCCCGGTGCTGATCCTCGGCCTGGTGGCGCTCTGCGTCGGGGTGTTCATCGCCGAGGCGGTGATGGTGACCGCCTTCGCCCTCGCCTACCGCTTCCTGCAGCGGCAGAAGGGACCGATCGCTCCGGCCGTCTGATGCCGGGCGCGCAGCCTCCCGTCGTCGGCGATCTCCTGGCCCGCGCGGCACGCCTGCGTCGCGCCTCGCTGGCCCTGGCGATCCCGCTGCTGCTCGCCGCCGCGCGTCTCCTGCCGGCGGAGCGGCCGCTTCCTTTCGATCTCTGCGTCCTGCACCGGCTGACCGGCCTCGACTGCCTGACCTGCGGCCTGACGCGCGCCGTCTGTCTCCTGGTTCGCGGGCGCGCCGCCGAGAGCTTGCGGATGCATCCGGCCGGCGCGCCGCTGGTGACGGGGTTCGTCGTCGCGTCTATCTGGATCGGGGTCGAGGCGGCTGTCGGGCGGCGGATCGTCCCGCGGCGCCGTCCGCGGGCAGGTGCTTGATGAGGGGCAGCGCCTTCTCGATGTCGAACTTCGGGTCGTTGGCGCGATCGTGGCAGGTGGCGCAGACTCCCTGGATGATGCAGAAGGAGCACTGGTCGGTGATGCCGTAGATCGTCTGCTTCTTGAGGGCGGGCGGTGCCTTGACGTGGTCCGCGCCCGGGCCGTGGCAGACCTCGCACTGCACGCTGGTCATCGCCCCGCCGCTCGCCTTGTCGTCGCCGAACCCTCCCTTGTGCCCCATGCCGGTGGTGTGACAGGGGCTGCAGGAGCGGTCGGCTCCGCGACCCAGCTGGAGGATGCGGGCGTAGGCGGCGGCGTGCGGCGTGCGGCCCCACTGCTCGAACTCGGCGCGGTGGCAGTCGCGGCAGGCCTCCGCCCCGACGTACGCCACTCCCGAGCGGAACTTCTCCAGGCGGCGCTGGTTCATCTCCTCCAGCCGCTGGCGCTGCAGATCGCTGTAGTGGAACAGCTTCTCGAGGTCGGGGTGGTCACGGTGCGCCACCAGGGCGAGCGCCTCGTCGACCTTGAAGTTCAGCACGAACTTGCCGTTGTGGCAGGTCTGGCAGACGTTCGACATCGCAGCCGGATCGACCCGGGCCGCTCCGGGATGCCCGCCCCCGGGGCCGTGGCAGACCTCGCACTGCACGTTGACCATCTGGGCGGTCGTCTCGGGGCCGGCGTAGCCGCCCGGACGCCCCGCGCCGGTGACGTGGCAGTGGACGCACTCCTGATCGCGCCACTTGTCGCCGCTCTGCAGGCTCTCCCAGGCGATGCTGTGGGGAGTGAGGAGCCAGTCTCCGTACTCGCGTGCGTGGCAGGCACGGCAGGTCCCGTCGCCTGAGTAGCGCTCCGGCGGCAGGGTCGCCGCCAGGGCCGCGGGAGTCTCCCGCCCGATGGCCAGCCGCAGCTGCAGGCGCGTGAGATCGGCCCGGTCGGGGCGATCTCCCTGCTCGTGGAAACGGATGAAGCCGTCGCCATCGATGATGAAGGTGTCGGGGGTGCGGGTCGATTCGTACTTCGAGAAGATGGCGCGGTCGGTATCGAGGATCACGGAGTAGTCGATGCCATGCTCCTTCAGGAAGCGACGCATCCCGCCGCCGACGTCCCGCGACGAGACCCCGATGGCCACGACGCCGCGGGCGCGGAACTCCTTCAGGACCGGCACGAGGAGCGGCAGGTCGCGCTTGCAGTGCGGGCACTCCTGGTCGAAGAAGGTCAGCACCACGACCCTTCCCTTGAGGGCGGCGAGATCGACCTTCCGCCCGTCGAGGTCCTTGGCGCTGAAGATCGGCGCTCTTGGGTTCTCGGTGTAGGCGACCTCGATCGGCTTGCCGGCCCCCTGCGTGCCGCGCGGCAGGCCACGCAGCGCCTCCACCGTCGCCCGCCAGCGCGGCCGCAGGAGGGCGCCGACGTAACCGTCGAGCCGGAAGCGGATGATGCCGTCGGCGTCGATCAGGACGATGGTCGGGAGATCCCCGATGCCGAACGAGGGGCCGATGGTGCCCGGGTCGCGCAGGATCGCCATCGAGGGCTTCTGGAGATCCCGGAACTGCTTGATCCGATCCATCGAGTCACGCGCCACCCCGATGAAGATGGTGGGCGCGAAGGCGGGGTCGTCGCGCAGGCGCGACATCTCGGTCACCAATTCGCTGGTGAACGGGGCGCCGGGGCGGAAGAAGAGGACCGCCACCGGCTTGCCCTTCAGGTTCACGAGCGGCAGCCAGGAGCCGGAGGGATCCTCGGCGGCGAAGTTGGGCGCCTTCGTCCCGACGCTGGGATGGGACGTCCCTTCGTGAGGGCCGGGAGCGCCGGCACCCGGCTCCCCGGGTCCGGAACAGCCGGCGGCGGCCGCGAGCAGGATGAGCAGCGCACCGAGGAGCGTGGCCCGGAGGGTGCCGGGCCGGGGTGTCTCCTGATCCATGTTCCTTGAGGTTCGAGGCATCGTCTGCAGGCCGCGCGGGGCTTGCGGCGCAAAGGGCGGCAGTATAGGCCCGGCGCGGCTCCGGGTCAAATCGCCCGGCCCCCGGGCCGCTTCGGCTCGGGCGGTGGTAGACTCTGCGCTCGTCTTGATGAGCGGGGGAGGCGACGTTGCGGAACAAAGTCGAGGAGAAGGAGCGCCGGCTGCGGATCACGGTCGGCGTCATGGGATCGGCCGGGGGCAGCCTGGGGCAGGAGGTCGTGGACCGGGCGGTCGAGATGGGACGCGTCATCGCGGAGCGCGGCTGCGTCCTGGTGACCGGCGCCTGCCCGGGGCTGCCGCACTACGCGGTCAAGGGGGCGAAGGCGGCCAACGGCATCGTCATCGGCATCTCGCCGGCCCTCAATTTCGAGGAGCACGCGATGAAGTACCACTCGCCGTACGAGGGGTACGA
>DASTNM010000490.1:0-5656 GCA_035762745.1 Candidatus Polarisedimenticolia bacterium | reverse complement strand
AAGGCGCGAAGCTCGGAGGCGTGATGTCCGGCAGGCGAATCTGGATCGTGGATGGCCATAACGTCATCTTCGCGATTCCGCGGCTCGCGAGGCTCCAGGTTGCGGGGTATCGAGAGGAAGCGCGTGATGGCCTGGTCGATGCGCTGCGGCGGTTCGCGCAGCCGAGGGGTCAGAAGGTCCTGATCGCTTTTGATGGCGACGACCCGGGTCGGGAGCCGGAGGTGATTCGGGAACCGCTCCTGGAGATCAGATACGCGCGGCGGAGCGAAGGCGGAGCGGATGCACGCATTCTCCGTGATGCGACATCGCTCCTGGAGCAGGGACATCCTGTGACGGTCGTGACCAACGACGTCAACACGCTGGCCGGCAGGCTGCCGAGCGGCGCGGAGCACCTGGAGGTGTGGTCCTTCTGGCGGAAGTACATCGTCGGCCTCCAGGAGGGGAAGCGGGTCGAGGGGGACTTTTCGGATCTGGAGAGCGAGATGCTGGCGCTGGCGGCGGTCGCCGAGCCGCCGGCGGCCCGCGTCCCCGAGCGGGGCGCTGCACCCGCGACCGGCGCCGACAGCCACGCCGCCAAGGCGGAAACCGAGCGCGAGCGTATCAGTGGAAAGAGGGCCCGCGGGCGCGCCCGCCAGGAGCGCCGGCTCAAGCGGCGCCTCGGACCCGGACGCGCCTGATGGCAGGGCGGGATTTCGTTCGGAGATCGACGTTGACCCGGCTCGGGGCGGCGGTATATTCCATCCCATCCATGAGGTTGCCGATGCCCCCTCGATCGATTCGCGCCATACCGACTGCGCTTTGTCCCCTGATCCTGATCGTCATGGTCACTCACGCGGAGGCCGCGGCGGGAACGCCGTGGCAGGCCGCCTACCCCCTCGGCGGATTACCCTTCGGTCTGGTGCGCGCCGACTTCAACGAGGACGGCACACCGGACGTGGTGGCGTCGAATGACAGCCCCTTCACCTTCGGCCCGCCCGCCTTGACGCTGCTCCTCGGCCGTCCCGATGGAACGTTTGGGGGAATGGTGCCGCTGCCGCTGCTCTCCCCACCGCAGGCGTCGGTCGCCACGGGAGACCTCAACCATGACGGCCACGCGGACTTGTGGGTCCTCCAGGCGCACGGCGTCAGTAACCTTGAGGCCTTCGGTGTGCTTCTGGGGAACGGGGACGGGACCTTCGCGACGGAACGGCTGATCCCGGTCGGCCTCTCCCCGGAGGCGATCGCGGCGGCCGACTTCGACTCGGACGGGGATCTCGACATCGCCGTCATCGGCGTTTCCTCGGCAGGCACCGGGGCCCTCCAGGTGTTCGCGGGGGACGGTGCCGGGGGATTCACCGCCGCTCCGGAAATGCGGCTCGCGCGGGTACCGGGGCTGATCCGGGTCGGCGATCTGAACCATGACGGCCATCCCGACCTGGTTCTCGGTCAACGCCTTGAGGACCCCCAGGGCGTCGTGACGTCGCTCCTCGGCACCGGCGACCTGCGCTTCGTGCCGGTGCGCGAGCAGGCGCTCACGGCGCAGGGCCTCCTGTTCATCGAGCTCAGCGACCTGAACGAGGATGGACGCGAGGATCTCGTCGCCGGATACGCAGCGGACCCCTCCTTGTCTTCGTATTTGCTGTCGGTCTTCCCGGCGGTCGCCGACGGGAGCTTCGGTGCGGCGTCGTTCACCACCTCGTTCGATGAGCCCCGGGCCGCGGCTTTCGCGGATCTCGACGCCGATGGCCACAAGGACATGGTCGCCTCGGGCAACTTCGAGGTGATGGTGCTCAAGGGGCTCGGCAACGGAGCCTTCCGGGAGCTGTCGCGATCTTGGCTCGGTAACGGGCACGACGCGGTGCTCCTGGACGATGTGAACCGCGACGGGCGCCGCGATCTCCTGGTGACGTCACCGTTTTCGCAGGAGCTGTTCGTCGTGCTGGGGAACGGCGACGGCAGCTTCGGCGCGCCCACGTCGCGGCGATTCCTCGGCGCCGCCGAGGACGGGGCGGTCGTCGCCGACTTCAACGAGGACGGCCACGCCGACATCGCGGCCGCGATGATCAGCACCAGCGCCGTGGCCATCGCGCTCGGAGACGGACGCGCCGGATTCGGGCACGAGCTGGCGATCGCGGTCAGCGCCTCGCCGCGGGACCTCGTGGCGGCCGATTTCAACCGCGATGGACATGTCGATCTGGCGGTCGCGACGCTCAACGTCCCGGGTTTCCCACCCCCCGTCGTCAACCCGCCGGGTTCGGTCACGGTCCTTCTGGGACGCGGGGACGGGACGTTCCTCAGCGGAGGCACGGTCCAGGTGGACCCGGCGCCTCGCAGCATGAGCGTCGGCGACGTCAACGGAGACGGGATCCCCGATCTGGCGATCGCGCACTCGGGGGATCCCTTCGCCGCGGTTCCGGGGAGCGTCGCCGTCCTCGTCGGTCTCGGAGATGGGAGGCTGGTCAGGTCGGCCTCCCTCCAGGCCGGACTCGAGCCAGTCGGCGTCGCCCTGGCGGATCTGGATGGCGATGGCGATGCCGATCTGGCCGTGGCCTCGCGCGGCGATCTCCTCACCGAGGTCCCGGGCGATCTGTCGATCTTCCCAGGGAACGGCGATGGCACCTTCGGTCCGCGCACCATTCTGGCGACCGGCAGCTACCCGAGCTCGGTCCTGGTGGCGGACGCCGACGCGGACGGCCGCACCGATCTGATTTTCGTGGACCAGGCGCCCGCGCAACTCTTTCCGCCGAGCGACCACGGCGGGGTCACAGTCTTCCGCGGACAGGCGGACGGCACGCTCGGTCCGGGTGAGAAATTCGAGGTCGGACTGCGGCCCGCCTTCGCCTTCATCGCCGATCTCGATCGCGACGGCGTGCCGGATCTGAACGTCGCTTGCCTCGGAGGCCACGTCACGATCGCCGGCGTCGACGCCACCGGGAGGTTCGTCGAGAAGTCACGCATCGCGACCGGCAGCTACCCGAGATTCGCCGTTCCCGGCGACTTCGACGAGGACGGTGCGACCGAGGTCGCCGTGTCTTCGTTCTCGGGTTTTTCGATCCTTCGCGAGTTCCCCGTGGTGCGCGACGTCTTCGTGAAGGGGAGAGCGCTGAGCTGGTCGACGGTCGGCGAGACGAATCTGTCCGGCTTCAACGTCGTGGCGTTCGACCGGCGTCTCGGCCGCGTGCAGCTGAACACCGCGCTGATCGCGTGCGGCGAGTGCGTCACCGGGCGCGGCGACACCTACTCCTTCTCCGTGGCCCCGGGAAGCACGCGGAATCTCTACGTCGAAGCGGTCTATCTCGACGGACGCCGTCAGCGCTTCGGGCCGGCGCAGCGCCACTGAAGGGCGCATCGAGGACGACGTTCGACCGTTCGCATGACGGCATCGACTCGAATTGCGCCGGTTGTCCTCTGCCTGGCCCTCGGCGGCTCGCTCGCTACCGCGCAGACGACGCCGAGGCCGCCCGAACCTCTCCTCGGCCGCTTTCATACATGGCTCAAAGGCGGGTCGGACGATCTCAACGCCGAGGCGTCCAGGGCCTGGGGTACGGACCACGAGCGGTACCTCGCGCTCGAGATGTACCACGGCTCTCCCACGGGGCTCTATCTTGGCGGAGAGCTGGGCCATTCGGGGGCCGGCAAGGGGACGACGGACAGCGGCAATCCAGTCCGCGACCTCGACTTCTGGTGGCTGGAGCTGAACGAGAAGATCGCCTTCGATGCTCACCACGGGCTGACGTTCGACGTCGGGCTGGGCCTCGCGCTGTTCTATGTCGAAGGTCAAGAGGTGACGACGCAGGGCGGTCAGGAGTTCACCGATCCACTGGCCGACGTCGGTCTCGGCGCGCAGGTCCTGGGCGACTTCAATTGGCGGAGGCGCCACCTCCTGCTTGGCCTCGATGCCAGGTACCAGCAGGCCTTCGACGTCATCAATATCAACTACTCCAACCTCAGGCTCGGCGCGCACCTGGGGCTGGTGTTCTAAGATCCGACGACCGCCGCCCTAATTGGATTCCGGCTTCTCGGTCTTCGATTTGTCGGCGTCCGCTCCGTCGGGCTTCGGAGCCTCCGGCTTGCCCTTCCCCGCCTTGGACGCGTTCCCCTTTGGCCCCTTGCCTCTCCCCCTCTCGGCGGGCTGGGGCTGCGGCCTCTCAGGAGCCTGCCTCGCGGGGGGTGTCGTGGCGCCCTGCTGGCCGCTCGACGGCTGGTTATCGGGATGGGCCGACGGCGGGGCCGCCGGCAGAGGCTGTTGCCCAGGTGCCGAGGGCTGCGTCGGTGTCGCGGGGGTCGCCGGCGAACCAGGCGTGGCGGGTTGCGCCGGCGGCGCCCCGTGCGGAGCCTGGCGTGGCGCCTCCTGCCGGCCCAACAGCTGATCGAGGAACTTGTTGTGCCCGTGGTCGCGCTTCGAATCGCGCCGGGGAGGCTCGGCTGCGGGGGTCTGGACCGTGGGGGCCGGCTGCGGCTGCCCCGCCGTCGTGGTCGGCGGCTGCGTCACCGGCGGGTTGGGCTCGTTCGGCGCCGGCTGACGGAAGTCCCGCTCGTGGTGCTCCGGGTCATGGCCCGGGGGCACGAAGCGTCCTTCCGACTTGCGGCCGCGCGAGGGGTCCGGGCGGAAGACGACGAACTCCTGTCCTCTCACCTTGCCGCCGCGCTCCTCTCCGGGCGAGTCCTCCTGCGCGACGCGGTAGAGGGGGATCTTGCGCCCCACGGCCCGGCCGATCGACTCGACCTGCACCCCCCGGTTGATCACACGATTGTCGACATAGGTGTAGTTCGTGACGTTCCGGGTGACCTGGATGAGCGCGACGTTGCGCGTCGCGGGGACGATGTGGTTCCTCAGGCCGGGATCGACCAGGCTGGCCGCGCCGACGAAGGACCACCAGGAGGGCTCGATCGAGACGCTGACGCCGCCCCAGT
Organism: Candidatus Polarisedimenticolia bacterium; assembly: GCA_035762745.1. GTDB lineage: Bacteria > Acidobacteriota > Polarisedimenticolia > Gp22-AA2 > Gp22-AA2 > DASTNM01. The sequence continues at coordinate 763 of DASTNM010000490.1, read as the reverse complement.
CGAGCCCGACGTCGGCCCGGAAGGTGACCTGCCAGGGAAGCGGCGCCCAGCCGACGAAGCCGCCACCTTCATGCCAGGCGACCCAGGCGGGGCCCCACTCGGTGCCGGGGACCCAGACCCAGCCGTGGCTCGGGTCGAGACTCCAGCGGCCGTAGTGGTAGACCGCCCAGCCCCAAGGCTCGTCGGAGGCCCAGGTCCAGCCGTAATCGGTGAACACCCAGTGACCGAGCTGGTACGGGCGCCAACCGGCCGGGGCGTCGTTCGGGGACCAGACCCAGCCGGGGCCTGTGACATAGACCCACCGGCCGTAGGGGGCCAGATCGTCGTAGAACGGCTCGTCCGATCCCCCCGCGGGGGCGACCGCGGTATGGACCGGAGCCGGAACGCCGGCTCCCGGCTGGATTTGATAAGTGACGCAGCCGATCGCCGCGGCGCAGCCGATCAGAATGATCCCGATCCCCCAGAGCCTCGTCTTCATCATTGATCTCCTTGAGTCCTCTCTCCGAATGTCGCGGCCGCCTCGTCGTGAGAGACGCCGACCTCGTCGGAATATAGGTGTCGGGAGCGGCCTCGTCACGCCCCGGCGCCGACAGATTTCTGACGCCGAGCCCCCGAACCGCCACCCGGAGCGCCTGCCGCGCGTCGCGGGAGCCGACGTTGCGCTTGGACAACTCAGAGTATATATTGGTATATACCATGTTGCTCCTGCGTGTCGCCAAGGCGCTCGATCGGGCCCGAGTGCCGTATGCGCTGGTGGGTGGTT
>DASTNM010000489.1:0-2237 GCA_035762745.1 Candidatus Polarisedimenticolia bacterium | reverse complement strand
ACGCTGCGCATTCTCGCGGGGGCCGACGGGACCGACATCACCGACCGGCAGCGGGGCGGTCGCCTCGGGGCGCGGCTGGGGCTGAGGGACGACACGATCCCGGCGAGCCTCGGCGAGCTCGACAGCCTGGCGGCGGACCTGACGACCCGGGCCAACGCCCTGACCACCGCCGCCACCGACCTGCAGGGGAACGCCGGGACGGCGCTTTTCGTCCCCGATCCTCCCGCCGCCAGCGGTGCCGCGGGGAGCATCGCGGTCAACGCCGCGCTGCTCTCCGATCCGACGCTCCTGGCGGTGTCGACGAGCGGCGCGCCGGGCGAGGGGAGCGCGGCGGCGGCTCTCGCCGCCCTGCCGGATCAAGCCTCGGTCGCCCTGGGGGGCAAGAGCGCCGCGGCTTTTCTCGCCGACGGCCTGGCGCGGATCGGCAACTCCGTCGCCCGCGCCGACGTCGATCAGGGGGTGGCCCAGGGGGTCGTGGACGGGCTCACCGGGAGGCGCGACGCGGTCTCCGGTGTGTCGCTGGACGAGGAGGGGCTCGAGGTGATGCGCAACCAGAAGGCGTTCGAGGCGGCGGCCCGCTTCATGCAGGTGATGGATTCGGTGACCTCGACGGCGGTCGCGATGTTCAAGAGCTGAGGAGCGGCCCGATGCGTGTTTCGGATGCGACGTTCTACTTGCGGTTTCTCGTGGGGCTGGGGTCCAGCCAGCAGACCGTCGAGCGGACGCTGCGGGATCTCGCCGACGGCAAGCGCGTGCGCGTGGTCTCCGACGACCCGACCGGCGCGCCGGCCTCGCTGCGGCTCCGGGCGCGGGTGGTGGCACTCGACGGCTACGCGCGCTCGGCGACCTCGGCGCGCGCCGACCTCGCGACGATCGACAACGCCCTGGGCGAGGTGGTCAACATCCTCGCCTCGGCGCGGGCGGAGGCGATGGGCGGGGCCTCGGTGACCTCGCAGGGAGGCAACCAGGCCCGCGCCACGCGTCTCGACGGGCTGCGCGAGGAGCTCCTGGGGCTCGCCAACACCAACCAGAACGGGCGCTTCCTGTTCGCCGGGACGGAGACCCTGACCCTGCCGTTCGACGCGACCGGCGCCTATTTCGGGGACGACGCCGAGGCGCAGGCGCCTATCGACACGAGCGAGGCGGTCGGCGGGACGGTCTCGGGACGGCGCGCCTTCCTGACCGGCGGTGACCTGTTCCAGCGCCTCGCCGTCCTGTCGCAGGACCTGCGCACCGGCAACACGGCCGGCATCGAGGCGGCGGTGACGGCGCTGCGCGACGACATCACGCGCGTGGCCGACCTGCACGCCGAGATCGGCACGCGCCTGCAGAGGATCGACACCGCCATGGCGCGCCACGGCGACGAGGAGGTGCTGTTGCGACAGCGCATCGGCGAGATCGAGGACGCCGACCTGGCGGCGGTGACGCTCGAGCTGCAATCGGCGACCACCTCCCGCACCGCCCTGTCGCAGACCGCCGCCCGGGTCCTGGGGCGCTCGCTGTTCGATTATCTCGGATGACCACGAGGCAGGAGGAAGAGACGATGGATGCCGCCAGAGTGCCCCAGGAAGTCGACACAACGATCCACTTCGAGGAGGGAATCCTGGGCGTGCCGCGGGCGCGGCGCTTCCTGCTCCTGGAGAAGGAGGGGTCGCCCCTCAGGCTCCTGCGCTGTCTCGACATCGAGGGGTTCGTCCTGCCGGTGACCGATCCCGCTCTCGCCGACCCGAACTACCGCCCGGCCCTCGACGCGCGGGTGACGGCCGCCATCGACCTGGAGCAGGGGGATCCTCTTCTGGTCCTGGCGGTGACCACCCTCGGCGCGGAGGGTCCGACCGCCAACCTGCGCGCCCCGGTCGTGATCAACGTGCGTCGGCGGGTGGGCGCCCAGGTGATCCTGGAGGATCACTCCTACTCTCTACGCGCTCCCATCAAGCTGTAAGCAGGCATCCGTCAGCGGCGGGCGAAGCGGAGGAAGATTCGGTAGTGGCCCGACTCCACGCCTTCAGGGACCTGGCTCGCGTCCGTCACCAGGAGCACCAGCACCCGTCCGCCCTGAGGATCCTGATCCTGAGGCTCCTGACGCTGGTTGCCGCGATCGCGCGGCGGGGCGTCGCGGTGGCGCGGGCCGCGCACGGCGAGGATCTTCGCCTCGATGACGCCGGCCGGTTGGCGGGCTCCCTCCGGCGGCGCGCCGACGGGTGGTGGTCCCCCGACCCGGAAATCCACGCGACACA
>DASTNM010000488.1:0-5706 GCA_035762745.1 Candidatus Polarisedimenticolia bacterium | reverse complement strand
GATCCTCGACGACGAGCAGATGAAGATCGCGCCGCTCGCCGAAGGGAGCATGAAGGCGCGCCACGCTCTCGAGGACGCGATCCACGCGCCGGCCTTCGACGAGAGCGCCATCCGCGCCGCCGCCGCTCAAGCCGCCGGCGCCGAGAGTGACTTCGCAGTCGAGCGGGGGCGGCTCGCCTCCCGGATCCGGGGCGTGCTGACACGGATCAGCAGAAGCAGATGGAATCCTTGCGTCGGCACTCCCTCGAGCGGATGCAGGAGGGGCCGCATCAACACCACCACGCCTGGAGCGAGGACCCGACGGAGTCAATGAACGACCAGTAGAGGGCCGATCGGCTGTCGGGCCGACCCCCGCCTCGGTTCGAGAGCATCGCCGCCGGGCTGAGTGTCCCGGAGCCCGGCGGCGATGGCCGTTTCCCCGGCCATAAACTGCGCTTCCCCCACACCCACCACCGCCCTCCCGTCGGTTTTCCGTCGTTTTGTCGCCACGGGACCCGGGCGGGAAGCAATTCCCTGCCCCTGACCTGTTGCCCGGCCGAGACCGGCGCATATATTGGAGATCATGCCGAGCATCGGCAGATACGAGATCCAGAGGGAGCTTGGCCGGGGCGCCATGGGAGTGGTCTACCTGGCTCTTGATCCCCGCCTTCACCGGCAGGTGGCCGTGAAGACGTACTCCCTGCCCGATGGGATCTCCGAGGAGCTGGCGAAGGAATTCCACGAGAGATTTCTCCGCGAAGCGCAGGCCGCCGCCTCCCTCTCGCACCCGGGCATCGTCACCATCCACGACGCGGGTGAGGATACGGCCCTGAAGCGCCCCTACATCGCCATGGAATTCGTTCCGGGTCAGAGCCTGAAACAACGACTGGAGAAGGGCGACCGCCTGGACTTCTCGTGGGTCGTCGCCTTCGGCGCCGTCCTCGCCGACGCGCTGCACGTGGCCCACCGGGCCGGAATCGTCCACCGGGACATCAAACCGGCCAACATCCTCATCCGCGAAGGGGATGGGGCCGCGAAGATCGCCGATTTCGGAGTCGCGCGCCTCAAGGCGTCGGACCTCACCCGGTCCGGGGTGGCCCTCGGATCGCCCGGGTACATGTCTCCCGAGCAGGTCAGGGGCGCCGCATTGGACGGACGGAGCGATCTCTTCTCCCTCGCGGTCGTCCTGTATGAGGCGCTCTGCGGCAAGCGGCCATTCCACGGCGACGACCTCGTTTCATTGGCCTACTCGATCGCCCACGACACCCAGGTGCCGCTCAGCCGTCAGCTTCAGGGCTACCCTGCGGGCTTGGACGCTTTCTTCGAGCGGGCCTTGTCCAAGGACCCCGACAAGCGCTTCCCCGACGGCGCGGCTTTCCGGGAGGCCTTCCTGAAGGCCGGCAAAGAGGGATCTTCCGACCAGATGGATCGGACGGTGGTGGACGCGGTCACCGTGGCGTCGGTCCCCGTGCCGGCGCACGGCAAGCGAAAACGCTTCCGCAGCCTGACGCTCGCCGCGGTGGCGCTGCTCTCAGTCGGTCTCGCGGCCGCGGCCTACATGAGGCTCAACGGGCCCTTGCCCCTCAAGGCCGCCGATCGCGAGGTCCGCGACCCTCACCGACCTGCCGCCACGACGACCCGGCAGGATCCCGTTCGGGAAGAAGCCGTGCGTCAGGAAGCGGCCCTGCCTCAGGAGAAAGCCGTGCATCACAAGGAGGCCGCACACCTGGATGTCGAGCCCGTGGCCGGGCCCCCCAAAATGCCCCGGAATATCCAGCTGACTGTGCCTTCAGGGACGGAGGTCCGCCTCACCCTCGACACGGCTGTCGGGTCGTCCTCCAGTCACGCCGGAGACACCCTCACCGCGACGATCGCCGACCCGGTGGTGGCCGGAGATCGGGTTGCGATTCCGGCCGGGAGCAGGGTTCGCGGTCGGGTGACCGAGGTGATCGCGGCAAAGAAGGGTCTGAGCGACAAAGGCGGATCCTTGATTCTTGCGTTCGACAGGGTCGTGACGCCATTCGGGTTCGCCGCGCCGATGTCGGCGGTCATGACCAGCGTCGCGGCCAAGTCGGGAAAGAAGACCGCCGGGATCATCGGAGGGAGCGCCGCAGGCGGTGCGCTCCTCGGCAAGATCCTCGGCGGGAAGACGAAGAACGCCGCGGTCGGTTCGGTCCTCGGGGCGGCGATCGGCACCGGCATCGCCGCCGGCACCAGGGGGCAGGACGTGGAATTTCCCGCCGGGTCACCCCTGACCATAAGGCTGGACCAGCCGATCACCATCGACGCGCAGCCCTAGCATCGGCGTGCTCCGCACTACGGGGCGAGTCCGAGCTGCTTCATGTAGGTGAGATTGTCCCAGAACAGGTACTCTTCATCCATCACGCCGTCCTTCCAATGTCCGACGGTGCACATGTCGATCCTGAACGCCTTGCCCGTGGGCGGGATCGTCTTTCCATCGGCCGTCGGCATCGGCTTCGTGAAGGTTCCCTCCATCACCCCAATGACGCTCGTCCACTCGCCCGAGCCGAACTTGACGGGATGGACCTCGATCCGGGTGTCCGGTGCGTAGACGAACATCGCCTTGAGATCCTCGATGTGTCTGTCGATGCCCCGCGTCTGGTGTCCGTCGGGCCAGTGCACGACGATGTCCCTGGAATGACTCTCGTGCAGGCGGTCCCACTTCAGATGGGTGAAGACGTCGAAGTCCAGGGTGTCGAACGTCGCGATGTGCGCTTTGACGCCCCGCTCCTCGGTTTCGTATCTCGCCAGGGGCGGATTGGCGGGCGCCCCGGCGCCCAGGAAGAACACAGTCACCGCGGCCACGCAGGCTCCGCCAAGCGCGCTCATTCTGGTCATCGTGCTGTGATCGGACACGGTCGATCTCCTTTCGTTGCGCGGTGTCGGGGTCGGGCCCGCAATGGCGGGCGAGTCCGCTCTCTCTAGTGGATCCACACGGACGCCTTGCGGGTCCACTCGCTCTCGGGGTATTTCGCCTTCAAGAGTTTCGCGGTCGCGCTCAGCGGCGCGGGGTCGTTGCTGCGTTTGTAGGCCGAAACGCCGGCCCAATAGCAGGCCTCCGGGGCGGCGCCGGTCGTGGCGTGGGTCTCGACGATCGACCGGAAACGCTTCTCCGCGTTGCCGTACTCCTGATGCTGGAAGAGCAGCTTCCCCAGTCCCAGGCTGAGCTGCGCCAGGAAATCTTCCACCGGCAGGAACCCTTCGATGCGGTGCCTCTCGACGCCGTCGGAGTCGAGCACGATCTGCGTCGGAGTCCACTGGGCGTTGAACCTCTCGAAGGTCCGTTTCTGCTCCTTGATGTGCGCTTTCACCGGAAGGAAATTGCCGGAGACGGCTTCGATCACGCGAGCGTCGGGATAGACCTCGGCTTCCAGCCGAGCGCACCCCCCTCACATCGGCGCCGCGCTGAAGTCCAGGAGCACCGGCTTCTGCGCGGCTCGAGCCTCCTTCAGCGCCGAATCGACATCCTTCTGCCAGCGAATTTCCGGCATGGTGATCTCCTCAATGATTGTCTCGAGGGCGGAGGGATTCTGCTCCCACGCGTCCAGGCAGTCAAGACATGAGGCGCGCCTCCAACAGATGCGGGGGAGGAGTCGACGATGATTGCACCGAACGTCGAAAAGCACCCGGAGTGACCTGCCGGCGGGCAAGCCGTGGCCAGCAAGGTTTTCGCGGACACAACGCCAGCCAGGGACGCAGCCGCAAACCTTTCACTGTCATAATTTATGCGTCGTTCATAGAAAATCCGCGAAGCGCGATTTCCGGGCATTTGCGTGCCCGATCGGTCGTGCCGGCGGGAGCTCTCTCCGGTACGGGATTGGCACGAATGCTGCTCAGACATCGCGCATCATGCCGCTCTGCGTTTGCGCTTCCGGCCCGACGGCGTCTCTGCGTCCGTGCCCCGGAGCGCTCCACCTCCTGCGGCCGGTCGCCCTCGTGGTCTGTGTCCTTGCGGGGTCCTTCCTGGCGACGCTGCTGTTCGCCGCCCCGCCGTCCCGCGCGGCCGCGCCGCCCCCGGACGGCGTCCACCTCGCCGACGTCACCCGCGACGCCGGCCTCACCTTCACCCACTCCTTTGGGGACACGCGCTTCAGCAACCTGGTCGAGGCGGTCGGCGGCGGCGTGGTCTGGCTCGACTATGACAACGATGGCTGGATCGACGTCTATTTCGTCACCGGGAAGTACACGCCGGGCGTGAGCGAAGGGGCCAGGCCGCCCGGCGATCCGCAGAACCGCCTGTACCGCAACCGCGGCGACGGCACCTTCGAGGATGTGACCGGCTCCGCCGGCGTCGGCTGCGCCGGGTGCTTCTCGATCGGCGCCGCCGCGGCCGACTACGACAACGACGGCTGGACCGACCTGTACGTCACCAACGACGGCGCGAACGTCCTGTACCGCACTCTCGGCAACGGCCGGTTCGCCGACGTCACGGCGCGCGCCGGTGTCGGCGATCCCGGCTGCTCGGTCGCCGCCGTCTGGTTCGATTTCGATCGCGACGGCAGGCTCGACCTCTATGTCGGGAACTACATCGAGTTCGATCCGAAGTACGTCCGCTTCTATCCCCCGGACGGTTTCCCGGGACCGCTCGCCTACCCGCCGCAGCCCGATACTCTGTACCGCAATCGCGGCGACGGCACCTTCGAGAACGTGACCGCGCGCGTCGGACTCACCAAGAAGGGACGAGCAATGAGCGTGGCGGCCGCGGACTACGACGGCGACGGCTATGACGACCTGTACGTCACCAACGACGCCACCGAGAACTTCCTGTATCACAACGAGGCCGGGCGCGCGCTCCGGGACGCGGCGCCGGAGGCCGGGGTCGCCTACAACGGCATGGGCGACCAGACCTCCAGCATGGCCGTCGATTTCGGCGACTTCGACGGCGACGGCCGCATCGACATCTTCGTCTCGGACAACTCACTCTCCTCCCTCTACCGCAATCTCGGCGACGGCACCTTCGAGGACATCGGTCCGGAGGCGGGGATCGCCCGGACCAGCGCGCAGTTCGTCGGCTGGGGAGCGTTTTTCTTCGATCTCGACAACGATGGCGACCTCGATATCTTCAAGGCCAACAGCGATCTGTCGCGCCTGTTCGGCCAGGAGGACCAGGTGTTCGAGAACCAGGGCGGCGGGCGCTTCCGCGACATCTCCAGGAGCCTCGGGCCGTACTTCCGCGAGGCGCGCATGGGACGGGGCGCGGCCTTCGCCGACTACGACAACGACGGCGACCCCGACATCGCCATCAACAATCTCGGCAGCCCCGCCGTCCTGCTCCGCAACGAGGGCGGCAACCACGGTCACTGTCTCGTGCTGCGGCTGGTCGGCCGGGCCAGCAACCGCGACGGCATCGGGGCGCGCGTCCGGGTCACCGCCGCGGGCCGGGTGAGGATGACGGAGAAGCGTTCCTCCGGAGGGTATCTGTCGCAGAACGACCCGCGCCTCTTCTTCGGGCTCGGTGACAGCCGGACGGCGCAGCGCGTCGAGGTGGCCTGGCCTTCGGGCCGGACCCAGGTGATCGAAAATGTCCCGACCGGCAAGACCGTCGTCATCGAAGAACCGGCCCGCTGAGAGCGCGGCGGCGGCCGCGGTTCTCCTCGGCGTTCTGGGGATCGTTCTGCCTCTCGCCGGCTGTTCGAGGGCGCGCGCCGGTGTGGCGGGTGCCTCGGCTGTCGCGCCGACCGGCTTCGCCTCGACCTCGACGATGTC
>DASTNM010000487.1:0-2036 GCA_035762745.1 Candidatus Polarisedimenticolia bacterium | reverse complement strand
AGCAGAACCTGATCGCCTGCGCCACACCCTGAGCGAGGCTCGCTGCGGCCTCCTGACGCACCGCGTCCTCGCCAGCGCTTGACGCCCAACGCGGGGGCGGGCTAGTAAGGGGCCCGTCTCCGCGCGGTCCTGCCCGAAAAGACGGGCGTTTTTCCGAACGGAGCGAACGAGCCATGGGCTTTCGCGAGCATCTCCAGGAGGTCTGCCAGAAGGTCGAGGGGGCGGTCGCCTGCTCGCTCATGGGGATCGACGGCATCGAGGTCGACACCCACGTGAACGACGCGGGGGACGTCGACTTCCGCACCCTGCTCGTCGAGTACTCGGGGCTCCTGAGATCGGCGCGGGAGGCGGCCGAGGCGAACCAGGCCGGGGGCGTGGCGGAGGTGAGCGTCTCGACCGACAAGCTGGTCGCGGTCGCTCGCGTCGTCTCCCCGGAGTACTTCATGGTCGTGGCGCTGACGCCCGACGGGAACCTCGGCAAGGCGCGCTTCCTCCTGCGCGTGACGGCGCCGAAGCTGCTGGCGGAGCTCTAGCCCCGCGGCGAAAACGAAACGGAGCGGGGCGCTCCCGCCGGCCAGGTCCGGCGGCGTCCCCTCGATCACTCCGCGGCGAGCGCGGGGACCAGGAACGGGAAAGACAGATGGCGGACACGATCGACACCAGCGACTTCCGGCGGGGAATGAAGATCCAGATCGAGGCGGATCCCTGGGAGATCGTCGAGTTCCAGCACGTGAAGCCGGGCAAGGGCTCGGCCTTCACGCGGACCCGGATCAGGAACCTGATCACCGGCCGGACGATCGACAAGACCTTCAAGTCCGGCGACCAGGTGGGCAAGCCCGACATCGACGAGCGGGAGATGCAGTTCCTCTACCGCGAGGGCGACCACTACAACTTCATGGACAACAAGTCCTTCGAGCAGACCTTCCTCACCCAGGAGCAGATGGGGGACGCGAAGAACTTCATCAAGGACAACACGACGACGCACATCCTCTTCTTCAACGGCAAGGCGATCGGAGTCACCTTGCCGAACGCGATGGACCTCCGGGTCGTGAAGTGCGATCCGGGCGTGCGGGGCGACACCGTCTCGGGCGCCACCAAGCCCGCCACCCTCGAGACCGGCTACGTCGTCAGCGTGCCGCTCTTCATCAACGAGGGGGAGATCCTTCGCATCGACACCCGCACCGGCGAGTACCTCACCCGCGTGGCCGGCTAGCCGTCCCACGGAACAGGAGACGACCGAAACATGCCCAGCAAGAACAGCAAGAAGCCGGCCGCCGCCGGTGGCGCCTTCTCCCTCGACGACGTCCAGGACATCATCAAGGTCATCGAGAAGAGCAGCGTCACCCACATCGAGTGGACCAAGGGGGACGAGAAGGTCGTCCTGAGCCGCGGCGTCGCCACGGCCGCCCAGGCCTTCGTGGCCCACCCGGCCGCGGTCGCCGCGCCCGTCGGCGCTCCCGCCGCGCCGGCCGCCAAGGCCGAGGCGAAGGCCGAGGCCAAGTCGGACAAGCCGGGCACGGTCGTCACCTCGCCCTTCGTCGGAACCTTCTACCGCGCGCCGGCCCCGGACGCGGCCCCGTTCACGGACGTGGGGCAGAAGGTCAAGAAGGGGCAGACGCTCTGCATCGTCGAGGCGATGAAGCTGATGAACGAGATCGAGTGCGAGATCGACGGGACCGTCGCCGAGATCCTCGTCCAGAACGCCACGCCGGTGGAGTTCGGCGAGCCGCTCTTCCGCATCATTCCGGGCTAGCCCGGGGGGAGCGCCTCCATGTTCAAGAAGGTCCTCATCGCCAACCGGGGCGAGATCGCCCTCCGCGTGATCCGCGCCTGCAAGGATCTCGGGCTCGAAACCGTGGCGGTTTATTCCCAGGCGGATGAGCATTCGCTGCATGTGAAGCTCGCCGATGAGGCGGTGTGCATCGGCCCCGCTTCGGCGCAGAAGAGTTACTTGCACATGCCGGCGATCATCGCAGCCGCGGAGATCAGCGGCGCCAACGCGATCCATCCAGGCTACGGCTTTCTCTCCGAGGACC
>DASTNM010000486.1:0-2382 GCA_035762745.1 Candidatus Polarisedimenticolia bacterium | reverse complement strand
ACCCCTGCAGGATGACTTCGGTGTCGCTCCGCGTTCTGAACCGCCTTCCTTTCGCCTCGAGTACGCTGCGCACCTCATGAAAGTTGTAGATTTCCCCATTGAAGACGATCCAGGTATTACCATCGTCGGTCGCCATGGGTTGGTTCGCAGCAGGAGAGAGATCGATGATGGCGAGACGATTAAAGGCCAGTCCGATGTGGGGGCCGAGGTGCAGGCCGTTCGAGTCGGGCCCACGGTGCGTCTGATCGTCCCGCATCGCGCGGAGACGTTCTTCAGGCAGCGGGGAGTCCCCTCGCCGGTAGATGCCCGCGATGCCGCACATCAGAAATACTTCAGCATCCCGATCAAAAGCTCGGTGCCGCCCTTCAGGTCCTCGAGGTCGGAGTGCAGGGGAACGCCGATGTCGAATTGCACGATCGTCTGCCACGGCCCCATGACGTTGCCCGAGATGCCGAACCCCGACAGACGATTGAATTCGTTTCCCGTCAGGCTGTCTTTGACATAGCCGTAGTCGAGGTTGGCGTCGAAGCGCACGACGTCGGCCACGTTGAACGAGTATTGGGCGTGTGCCACCCCCCCGCGATCGAAGCGCAGGCCCGACCCGGAGAAGCCGCGCAGGCGGTTGCCGACGCGCGCGAACTGGAACTCGCTGAAGCGGTCCAGGCGCGAGCCGGTGAACCACGTCGTCTCGAAGCGCAGTTTCTGGAAGAACGGCAGGAAGACCTGCTTGGCCAGGGCGAACTCGTAGCGGTCGTAGGTCTTGCGGTCCGAGAGGAACTCCGCCAGACAGGACCCCGGCGAGTCGCAGGGGCTGGTGGGGAACAAAGCGGCCGTCTCGGGACCGGGCAGGGTCTGGTCTCCCCAGGCCTCCCAGTGGCTGCGCGCGCTGTGCCGTGCCGAGGCAGTCACCGTCCAGGCGGCGCGGTTGAACTCCCACTCGATCCCGGGCGAAAGGACCAGGGTGTCGGAGGGGACCACGAACGTCTTGGTGTCCTGGTCCCGGCTGTAGTTGAGGACCTCGAGATCGAAGGTTCCCTTCACCCGGAAGAAGTTGCCTAAAGGGGCGCCCAGGCTCCCCGACACATCCTGCGACCGGGCATCGACGCTGCTCGCCCCTCTTTCGACGCCGCGGATGAATAGACGGTCGGTGATGTTCGGTATGAACGTGAAGACCTCGACGGTGGAATCCAGGCGTTTGCCGAAGGTCTTGGGGTTCGTCAGGGTGAACGTGTTGAGGACCGCGGCGAGAAACGCATTGACCTGTGTGTCCCGCCCGCGGAACTTGAAGTTGAAGTAGTCGATCCCGGCGAGGGGCAGCGCGGCATAGTCGAGACCCGGCTGGTGGATCAGGCCGACCAACCCGAGCTTCCCCGAGCGGCGGGTCTCGTCCTTCACCACCCTCTCTCCGGTGTCGGTGCGTGCCAGATAGCGCAGTCCCTTCGGGGTGTCACGCAGCATCTGGTGTGTGGAATCGTAGGCCTGGCGGCGGGCCGCCTCGAAGCCGGGGTCGTTGATCAGGAAGTCCTTGAACTCGATCTCGCGCAGCAGCACGATGTTGCGGCCGGCGACGGAGAGAATCTGCTGTCCCTCCACCCGCGACAGGAGCCAGTAGGTCGTACCGTCGGGACCGGTGACGGGGGCGTAGATATCCCGTTCGTCGCTCGAGATGACCGGCACCTTGAGGTTCGTCTGGACCGAGGACATCCGCACGGGCGCGAAGGTCCGGGTCTCGATCCAGGCGCGCCCACGGTACAGGCTCTTGCCGGCGTCGAGCGGCTTGAAGTCGACGATGTAGCAATCGAACTCTCCGACTTTCTCCCGCCCGACGTACTCGTAGGCGTAATCCTTGTTCAGGTTGATGTCGAGCGGCAGGGTGAAGACCTTCTCCGGCTGCGGGATGGGGAGCTCCGGCAGCTCCTTCCCCTTCCAGCGGACGCCGTTGTAGTACAACGCCTTCTGCTCCCACTCGGCGCCGGTCTCCTTGTCCAGGTAGAAGTTGTTGTCGAAGGAGATGTCGATCGAGTCGCTGCCGCCGATCTTGCCGTGATAGGTCAGTCGCGCCTGGGAGCGATACTGCTTCAGGCGGTAGTTCTGGTCGGCCATGAAACGCTGGTGGCCGGCCATCACCTCCTCGGCCGTGATCAGTCCCGTCTCGCTGATCTTGACCTGCTCCTTCTCCGCCTCGAACCCCTTGATCGGTACACGGGCATACTGCAGGACCTGAGGCCGGGTGTAGACGAAGACCGGGACCCGCGTCGTGTTGGTCTTGAAGTCCGACTTGGCGCTCCGGATGGGGCCCGCGGCTCCGCCGATGATGTCGTAGACCGCCACGCCGCGCACCGCCGCCGTGTCGATCACCATGCGCGCCTTGCCGTCCGGGGG
>DASTNM010000485.1:0-4118 GCA_035762745.1 Candidatus Polarisedimenticolia bacterium | reverse complement strand
CAGGCGCTCGATCCGCACCGCGAGATTCGCCCGCGAATGACCCGGGCCGTCCGGGTCCTTTGCCGCCGGTCCCCTCTCCCGCCTGGTTCGCGCCGCCATGCTCCCTCCCCGGGGCGCAATCTAGCACGCGGCCGTCCGGCGCGGAAGGCGGCCGGTCGCGGGCTCCGGGTCGCGGCAGGGAATGCGCACCCCCTTTACAGAGGGGTCCGAATCGGGCGATCCTAGGCCGATTCGCGAGCGATCCCTCGCGATAGGGAGGTTCGATGAAGGACGACACCCAGGGTCCGAGGATCGAGACCGTGGCGGTCCATGCCGGTGAGCGGCGTCCGGGGCCCGAGGGCTCGGTGGTCTTTCCGATCTACCAGGGAACGGTCTACACCCTCGAGCCGGGGACCGATTACCATGACATCCGCTACATCCGCCTGAACAGCACCCCGACGCAGCGCTACCTGCACGATCGGCTGGCGGCCCTCGAGGGGGCCGAAGCGGCGCTGGCCACCTCGTCCGGCATGGCGGCGATCACGACGACGCTTCTGACGTTCCTGAAACGAGGCGACCACCTGCTGGCCGGCGACTGCCTGTACGGTGGGACGCACGACCTCATCACGCGGCATGCCGACGACCTCGGGCTCTCCTGGACCTTCGTCGACCCGCAGAAGCCGGAGAGCTGGAAGGCGGCCGTGCGGCCGACCACGCGTCTCATCCTGGTGGAGAGCATCACGAACCCTCTGATGCGCGTCCCCCGCCTTGCCGAGGTGGCGGCCTTCGCCCGCGCGGCGGGGTTGGTCTCGATCATCGACAACACCTTCGCCAGCCCGGTCAACTTCCGGCCGTTGGCCGCAGGCTTCGACCTGGCCTTCCACAGCGCCACCAAGTACCTCAACGGCCACTCCGACCTGGTCGCCGGATGCATCATGGGGCGCAAGGAGATGATCGACCGGATCCGGAAGAGCCTGAACCACTACGGTGGCATTCTCGATCCCCACGCCGCCTTCCTTCTGGCCCGCGGCACCAAGACTCTGGCGCTGCGGGTCCGGGCACAGAACGCCAACGGCCTGGCGCTGGCCCGTTTCCTCGTCTCCCATCCTGCGGTGCAGGCGGTCCACTATCCCGGCCTGGAGACCCACCCCGACCATGCGCACGCACGCCGGCTCCTGTCGGGCTTCGGCGGGATGCTGAGCCTATCCTTGAAGGGGGGGATCGGAGCGGCGGAGAGCCTCGTCGCCTCCCTGCGCCTGCCCTACTTCGCGCCGAGTCTGGGAGGTGTCGAGACCCTCATCACCCGCCCGGCGATCTCCTCGCACGCCGGGATGAGCCGCGAGGAGCGGGAGCAGATCGGGATCACCGAGGACCTGCTCCGTGTGAGCTGCGGCATCGAGAGCGCCGAGGATCTGGTGGACGACTTCCGCCGGGCGCTCGCGACGATCCGATGACCGAGCCGCCCCTTCAGACGACCCGGCGACGACTTCTTCACGCCTCGATGGTCCTCGCCGGCTGCCTCGCCGCCGCCTGCAACAAGGGGGGCACCGAGTTCATCCCCACCCCGGTACCGGTCGACGCCCGGCTCCTGACGGTGACTCTCGACAGCTGTGGCTGCCCCGAGTGCCGCGTGGCCCTCTCCAACCCGACGACCGGAGAGGGACTCTATAACCGCAGCGGTGGCCCGATCGGAGTCGCGGCCGTGGCCGCCTCCTGCTATAGCGGAAAAGATCTGCGTCTGATCGTCGAGTGCGGGAGTTGTGCGGGAGGCGCTCCCTGCGGCGCGACCGCCAGCGTCTCCGCCGGCGGGACGACACCCACGCCCTTCTTGCAGGCGGCCTGCCAGACTCTGGCGACCCCCGGAGCCGATTGTCAGGACGACGAGTCCGTCACCATCGGTCCGTCGGTCCCGACTGTCAACTGTGGCCCATGATTCGTCCGCTGCCTTATCGAAGCGGGAGCCAGTGCGCAATCCGGGACCCGGGCCTCAGGATCGTCTGGTCCCGTTGCGGTGAAGTCGAGATGATGCCGATCTCGCTCCCGGCCAGCGCCTCGAGGCGCTCGACGTAGCGCCGGGCCTCCGCCGGCAGATCCGCGAACCGGGTGATCATGGAGGTATCGCGCCTCCAGCCCGGCAGCACCTCGTAGACCGGCCGGCAGCGCCTCAGCACGGCCGGGTCGGCCGGCAGCGTCTCGAGCCTCTCCCCCGCATGCTCGTAGGCGACGCAGATCGGGATCTCGTCGAACTCGTCGAGGACGTCGAAGAGAGTCAGCGCCAGGCATTCGATCTGATTGATGGTCACCGAATAGCGCGCCACCAGCGCGTCGAACCAGCCGCAGCGGCGTGGCCTGCCCGTGGTGCTGCCGAACTCCCGGCCACGCTCGCGGATCTTCCGTCCCAGGTCGTTGTCCTGCTCGCTCGGGAACGGTCCCTCCCCGACCCGGGTCGAGTAGGCCTTGAGGACCCCGACCACGCCGTCGACACGGATCGGGCTGATGCCGAGCCCCGTGCAGGCCCCGCCCGCCGTCGAGGTGGAGGAAGTGACGTACGGATAGGTACCATGGTCCAGGTCGAGCATCGTCCCCTGGGCCCCCTCGCACAGGACCACCGCCCCCTCGTCCAGCCGTCGGTTCAAGAGACGCGAGGTATCGGTGATGAACGGTTGCAGCGCCCTGCCGTGGCCGGCGTAGTCCTCGGTCACCTCTTCAGGAGAGGGATTGAACTCGGAGGAGGCGGCCGGATCGCCAGTGCCGTGCCCGATCGCCGCCAGGGTCCTGACCTTCTGCAGAAGCGTCCCGGCGTCCCCCAGGTCGGCGACCCGCAGTCCGTAGCGTCCCGCCTTGCTCTCGTAGGCCGGCCCGACTCCCAGCCGGGTGGTGCCGAGCCGTCCCCCGGAGGCGGCCTCCTCCCGCGCGATGTCGTAGCCGCGGTGGTAAGGCAGGATCAGGTGCGCCCGATCGCTGATCCGCAGGTTGTCCTGCACGCGCACCCCCGCCTCGCGCAGCGCGCCGATCTCCTTCAAGAGGGAGGCGGGGTCGATCACGACGCCATTGCCGATCACGCACACCACCCGCTCCCTGAGGATGCCGGAGGGAATGTGGTGCAGGGCAAAGCGCCTGTCGCCGACGCAGATGGTGTGGCCGGCATTGGGGCCTCCCCCATAGCGCGCCACCACATCCACGCGCTCGGTCAGGAGGTCGACGATTTTCCCCTTCCCCTCGTCACCCCACTGCGAGCCGACCACGACGAAGCCGGGCACACTCTCTCCTTTCGCGTCCAGCGGATCGGCAAAGAAAGGCCCGTGGCGGGTTCCTTTGCCGCGTTATGCTAGCAGAAACGAGGCCCGATGGGGCGGCCGAGGGGAGGCTAGTTGACCAGGATCTGTTTGACCCGGAAGATGAGGGAGTCCTTGATCTGATCCTTGTCGACAAAGCCTGCGACCCCGCTGGCCTGAAGGAAATCGAGGACGTCTTTCTTGAAGACGCCGCTCATGATCAGGATCGGCGTCTTCTTGATGCGTTCCGTCTTCTTGATCTCCCGGAGGACGTCGAAGCCGGTCATCTTCGGCATCAGGAGGTCGAGGAGGATCAGGTCGGGGTGCTCGTTCTGAACCAGGTCGAGTGCCTGCCGCCCGTCGACCGCCTCGAGCACGTCGTAGCCCGCCTCAATCAGCAGCCGCGCCGCCACCTTGCGAACCGTCACCGTGTCATCGGCGACCAGGATCTTCTTCCGGTGCTCCGTCTTCTCGAACGAGTCGCTGGTCGACGAGGACTTCACCTCGTCCTGCAGGAGATCGATCCGCACCACCTCCTGGCAATTGCTGCACAGGTACTTGATGACGCGGGACTGTCCGTCCACCTCGCGGAGGCGGATTACGTTCTTGCAGTTGGGGCAGCGGACGACCACGCGGGTGTCTCCTCAAATAAGGTAATGTCCCTCCCTTCGCATTGCAACGCGACGGCGCTCCCTGGCTACAGGATTGTGAGCCCCCGGGGCGTGTGCTAGACTTTTCTACTCCCGGCGAGCCCGCGGCCCGGCCGGCTGAGGGCCGGAGTCGATGTCCTCCATCCTCCTGAACGGTGAAACCCTGCGCCTCGACGAGATCGCCGCGGTGGCCCGCGGCGGAGCGCGTGTTGGC
>DASTNM010000484.1:0-2721 GCA_035762745.1 Candidatus Polarisedimenticolia bacterium | reverse complement strand
AGCCGGACGGCTTCGTCAGCACGTTGGGGACGCCGCGTCTCGTCAACGTCGGGTGCGAGGCATGCCACGGCCCCTCCGTCCGCCATCCCGGGCCTTCCGGGACGCCCTATGGCCGCACCGACAAGGCGCTGTGCGTCACCTGCCATACGAAAGAGAACAGCCCCGAGTTCGACCCCGCCACGTATGTCCCGAAGATCCGTCACTGGAGCGAGGACGGCACCGCGCTTCCTTGACCCGGTCGGGCGCGACGTATACCTTACAGGCCATGAAAGGCGACCCGGCCCGCGGGCACGCAGCGGAGGGCGAAAGCGGCACCGGCCGCACCCTGGCGCTCGATCTCGGCGACCGGCGCATCGGCATCGCCGTCAGCGACCCGCTCGGCATGGCGGCCCGTCCTCTGATGACCCTCACTAGGACCTCCGGGGCGCGCGATCTCGAAACGATCACGGAGCTGACGCGCGAGCACGACGTCCGCCGCATCGTGGTCGGCCTGCCGCTCGACATGGACGGCAGCCGTGGGCGGCGGGTGCAGATCACGGAGGTCTTCATGGAGAGATTACGGCAGGCGACCGGCCTGCCGGTGATCCCGTGGGACGAGAGGCTCACGACCGTCCAGGCCGAGAGGATCCTGCTCGAGGGGGACGTCAGCCGCGCGCGCCGCCGCAAGGTCATCGATCAGGTCGCCGCCGTGATCGTGCTTCAGGCGTACCTGGAGGCGCAGCGGCCGCCGGGTGACGGACGGTGAGTTGGACGGCGTGGCGGGGCGCTCTCGCCGGGCGATGGCTTCGCGGGCCGTGGGCCCTCGTCCTGGGTGGCGCCTTTCTGATCCTGCTCGTGGCCGGCGGCACCGTGGCGATCCGGATGACGCTCTGGGCCTCGGTGCCGTATCGGGGCTACGGAGCCTCCTACGCCATCGTCGAGATCCCCGAGGGGGCGGGTCTCGCCCGCGCGGTCGAGATCCTCGAGAGCCACGGCATCGTGCGGCACTTCAACATGACGCTCCTCTGGCTGCGGCTGACCGGCCGGAGACGGCCCATCAAGGCGGGTGAATACTCCTTCACCCGGCCCATGGCCCCGGGAGAGGTCTTCGACAAGGTGATCGCCGGGGATGTCTACTACCACCGTGTGACGATCCTCGAAGGCTCGCGCTCGGACGAGATCTTCGCGCAGTTCGTGCGCGCCGGGTTCGGGAGCGAGCCGGAATACCTGGAGGCCTTCAACGACGTCAGCCTCATCTCCGACCTGGACGACGACGCGGTCGATCTGGAGGGGTATCTGTTCCCCGACACCTACAGCCTGGAGAAGGGGACGGCGCCGCGCACCATCATCGCCCGCATGGTGGCGCGCTTCCGGGAGGTCTTCCAGCCGGAATGGATCGAGCAGGCCCGCCAGGGGGGGCTGAGCATCCGGCAGACGGTCACCCTCGCCTCGCTGGTGGAGCGGGAGACCTCCAGCGCCGAGGAGAACCCCGTGGTCTCCTCCGTCTTTCACAACCGGCTGCGCAAGAAGATGAGGCTGCAGTGCGACCCGACCGTGATCTACGCCCTGGCGATGCGCGGCGTCTATGATGGAAACATCCGCAAGGACGACCTGAGCGTCGATTCCCGCTACAACACCTACCGGTACTTCGGGCTCCCCCCGGGACCGATCGGCAACCCCGGGGCGGCGGCCCTGCGCGCCGCCGTCGAGCCGGCCGACACGCGCTATCTCTACTTCGTGTCGATGAACACCGGCCGGCACAAGTTCTCGGAGACGCTCCGGGAGCACAACGAGGCGGTGTGGCAGTATCAGAAGAAGCCGTTCCGGGTCAGGCGGCTTGCCCGCTCCCGGGCCGCAGGCCGTGGAAATTGATGGCGCGGCGGCGCTTCTGATCCGAGATCCTCTCCGAGATGACACCCCGCACGTCGATCTCGCCGCGACGGTAGCAGTCGTGGTGGAAGCGGCAGAAGCCGAGGCGATCGACCGGGTCGGGACAACGCAACACTCCTCCCCAGCTGGTGGTGAAGCGACAGCGATCCATCGGTCTCTCCCTCCAGGTCGGCGGGAGTATCCGCAAGAACGCCCCCGCCGGTCAAGCGCCCGGGGCGGCCGCGCGAGGCGAGGGGGCCTCCCCCGTCACCCCGGGGCGACTCCTCGACCCGGGTGGTTGCCCTTCGAAGATTTCTGCTGCACTCCGGCCGGACGTTGACGGGACGGCCGGCGCTGCGTAGGATGCCGCCGGGTTCCGAGCGGTGCTTACGGCCGCCCCGGAGTCGAGGTGCTCGAGGATGGGATCGGGTCCCGGACGTCTGGAGATCATCGCCTCGCTGACGGCCCTCGCCGGCCTGATCCTGTGCGCGCGCGGCACCTGGCGCCTGGCGGCGTCCATACGCGCCCGCTTCACCTACGGCGCCCCGTACCGGCGCGGGACGGTGCAGGACCGACTGCTCGGGCTCCTTCTGGAGATCGTCGTGTTGTTGGTCGGCGCCGCCCTCGGCTTCCTGGCGCTCGGGCAGGCGGAGTTCCAGTCGGACGAGGTGGCGACCCGGGTCGGCCGGGTCGAGGCACACAAGACGGAGTGGGGGAAGGTGGCGGTGCGGATCGCTCCCGACCCTCTCTACCCGGGGCAGCGCCTGCTGGAGGCGGAGGTTACCGGGGCACGCTGGGCGCTGGCCGGCGAATTCATCACCTGGGACCCGGAAGTGAAGTGGCTCGGCTTCAGGAATGGTCATCGCCTGCGCT
>DASTNM010000483.1:0-17845 GCA_035762745.1 Candidatus Polarisedimenticolia bacterium | reverse complement strand
AAGCTCGTCACCGTGAAGATGTTGCCGTTCGACAACAAGAGCGAGCTCCAGATCATCGTCGACGCGCCGGAGGGGACCCCGCTCGAGGCGACGCTGGCGGCGGCGCGCGAGATGGCCGACCGGGTGGTGTCCCTCCCAGGGGTGCGCGACATCCAGGTCTACGCCGGGCTCTCGGCGCCCTTCAACTTCAACGGCCTGGTGCGGCACTATTTCATGCGCCGGGGCGCGAACGTCGCCGACCTGCAGGTCAACCTCCTGCCGAAGGGAGAGCGTGGCGCCTCGAGCCACACCGTCGCCCAGCGGGTCAGGCCCGTCGTGCTCGAAGTGGCGCACCGGCTCGGAGTGCGCGTGAAGGTGGCGGAAATCCCCCCCGGCCCGCCGGTGCTCTCGACGCTCGTCGCCGAGGTCTACGCCTCCGACCCCGAGGCGCGCAAGGAGATCGCGGCCCGGGTGCTGAACATCTTCGAACACACCGACGGCGTGGTCGATGCCGACTGGTACGTCGAGGCGGCCCAGCCGAAGCTGCGCTTCGTCATCGATCGCGAGAAGGCGGCGCTGGCCGGCGTCGACCCGGAGCAGGTGGCGATGACGCTGCGTCTGGCGGTCGACGGCGCCTCGCCCGGGGTCGCCCACCCCGGTGAGGAGCGCGAGCCGGTGCCCATTCTCGTGCGCCTGCCCCGCGCCGAGCGAACCAGCCTCGAGTCGCTCCGCGACATCCGCCTTCTGTCGGCTTCGGGCACGACGGTGCCGGTCTCCGAGGTGACGCGCCTCGAGCGCACGACCACCGCGCCGTTCCTCTACCGCAAGAACGGCCGGCCGGTCACCTACGTCGTCGGCGACGTCGCCGGCACCGAGGAGTCGCCGGTGTACGCCATGCTCAAGATGTCGGAGCCGGTGCGCGCCATCGCGACGGCCGGCGGGCCCGCCGTCGAAGAGCGCCTGGTGGACGACCCGGCCCGCGCCGACCACGCGGGGGTGGTGTGGGACGGTGAGTGGCGGATCACGTACGAGGTCTTCCGCGATCTCGGCATCGCCTTCGCCGCAGTTCTGGTCCTGATCTACATCCTGGTCGTCGCCTGGTTCCGATCGTTCCTGGTGCCGCTTTTGATCATGGCGCCGATCCCGTTGACGCTGATCGGCATCCTCCCCGGGCACGCCCTGGGGGGCATCTTCTTCACCGCAACCTCGATGATCGGCATGATCGCCCTGGCGGGGATCATCGTGCGCAACTCGATCCTGCTGGTCGATTTCATCCAGTTGTCGCTCGAGCGCGGCCTGACGCTCGAGGAGGCGGTCCTGGAGGCGGGGGCCGTGCGCTTCCGGCCGATCGCCCTGACGGCCGCGGCGATCATCGTCGGCGCCACGGTCATGATCCTCGATCCGATCTTCCAGGGGCTGGCGGTGTCCCTCATGGCCGGCGTCTTCGCCTCCACCGCGCTGACCCTGGTGGTGATCCCACTTCTCTACTATGTCGTGATGCGGCGGCGCGTCCCCAACGAACGATCCGGGAGGTGATCGATGATGACCCACGAGACGGCGAGGGAAATTCTCATTCTGGTCGCGTTCCTGGCCGGCTGGATCGCGCTCAATCGCTTCATCCTGCCGAGGCTCGGCGTCCCCACCTGAATGGCCTCCACGTCTGGTCCCGCGGCGCGGGGCCGGAAGAAGGATGACGAGAAGCAGGCGGAGAGGCAGGGCGGCTCGATCCAACCCCGCTGACTGGCACGGGAGTTGCCTTCCCTTCGAGGCGTTGCCGGGAAAGGGCCGCTTCAACGCCCTCCTGGAGGAGGGCAGGAGCATGCCAGGACGCAGGATTTTCGCGGCGGTCGGCCGCCGGGTGGGTTGACCCGTGTATCGAATCGTGAAAAAGGAGCAGTTCGGGCCCGCCACCTTTCTTTGGGAGGTGGAAGCGCCCCTGGTGGCCCGCGCGGCGCGCCCCGGCCACTTCCTGATGGTCCGCATCGACGAGACCGGCGAGCGGATCCCGCTGACCGTGGCCGATTACGACACCGCGCGGGGCACGGTCACGGTCGTCATCCAGGCGATCGGCAAGACGACGCGCCAGATGATGGCGCTTCCGGAGGGGGCGCCGCTCCTCGACTTCGTCGGCCCGCTCGGGGTGCCGAGCCACATCGAGAGCCGCGGCACCGTGGTCCTGGTCGGCGGCGGGTTGGGAGTGGCGCCGGTCTTTCCCCTGCTGCGCGCCTACAAGGAGAAGGGGAACACCACCATCGCCATCGTCGGCTTTCGCAGCCGGGAGCTCATGTTCTGGACCGACCGCTTCGAGCGCTACAGCGACGAGCTGCACATCACCACCGACGACGGATCGTACGGCACGAAGGGGCTGGTGACTCACGCGCTGGCGCGCGTGCTCGAGGCGCACGCCGACGTGTCGGAGGTCTTCGCCATCGGCCCGCTGGTCATGATGCGCGCCTGCGCCGAGGCGACCCGTCCGCGCGGCATCCGGACGCTCGTCAGCCTCAACTCGATCATGGTCGACGGCACCGGGATGTGCGGATCGTGCCGGGTCACCATCGACGGCCAGATGCGTTTCGCCTGCGTCGATGGCCCCGACTTCGACGCCCACCAGGTGAGCTTCGACGAGCTGATGCTGCGCCAGAAGCGCTTCGAGCGGGAAGAGAAGGAGGCGCTCCAGCGCTACGACAGGGAGTCGAAGGCGGTCGCCTCGATCCCTTGCGCCTCGAGCGATCCGATGGGCTCGATTGCCGTCCTGCGGGCGCAGAGCGAGACCGAGGCGGGTCTGGCGCGGCTCCCCGAGCTCCCGCCGCTCCCCGACCCGTTGCCGCCCCCCGCGCCCGGCGTCCCCCCGGTCGTCAAGACGGTCCGGACGATCGCTCCCACGAAGACGCCGATGCCGGAGCAGCCGCCGCTGGTGCGGGCCCGCAACTTCCAGGAGGTGAATCTCGGCTACGCGCTCGATCAGGCGATCGGAGAGTCGAACCGCTGTCTGGCGTGCAAGAAGCCGCGCTGCGTTCCCGGTTGCCCCGTCGGCATCGACATCCCCGGCTTCATCTCGGCGGTGGCCCGCCGCGACCTGAGGCAGGCCTACAGGATCCTCAAGGCCTCGAACGCCATGCCGGCGGTCTGCGGTCGCGTCTGCCCCCAGGAATCCCAGTGCGAGGCGACCTGCATCGTCGGCAAGAAGGTGGAGTCGGTGGCGATCGGGCGTCTGGAGCGCTTCGTGGCCGACTTCGCGGTGTCGCGCGGCTGGGACGAGGTTCCGGATGTCCCGCCGACCGGCAAGCGGGCGGCGATCATCGGTTCCGGCCCCTCGGGGCTCGCCTGCGCCGGCGACCTGATCAAGCGCGGCGTGGAGGTCACGGTCTACGAGGCGCTGCACGTCGCCGGCGGCGTGCTGAAATACGGCATTCCCGAGTTCCGCCTGCCGAACCACATCATCGACATCGAGATCGAGAACCTGCGACGGCAGGGCGTGCGTTTCGAGCTGGACGCCGTGGTCGGCAAACTCTTCACGGTCCCGCAGCTCCTGGGGGAGATGGGCTATCACGCCGTTTTCATCGGCACGGGGGCCGGCTCGCCGAAGTTCATGAACATACCGGGGGAGTCGTACAACGGTGTCTTTTCGGCCAACGAGTTCCTGACGCGCGTCAACCTGATGCGCGGCAACGAGAAGCCGATCTACGACACGCCGGTCGGCATGGGGCGCAGGGTGGCCGTGGTCGGCGCCGGAAACACCGCCATGGACGCGGCGCGCGTCGCCCTGCGCATCGGCGCCGACGAGGTCTACATCATTTACCGCCGCAGCGAGCGCGAGTCGCCGGCGCGCGCCGAGGAGCTGCACCACGCCAAGGATGAAGGGATCAGGTTCCACTGGCTGACCAACCCGGTCCGCGTCCTGGGGAACGAGGGCGGCTGGGTGCGCGGTCTGGAATGCGTCGAGATGGAGCTGGGGGAGCCGGACGCCTCCGGGCGCCGCCGGCCGATCCCGAAACCGGGGACCGAGAAGGTGCTCGAGGTCGACACCTTGATCAGCGCCCTGGGGACGACGGCGAACCCGATCCTCGCTCAGACGACGCCCGGTCTGAAGGTGAACAAGTGGGGTTACATCGAGGCGGATTCGGAGACCGGCGCCACCTCGCTTCCCGGGGTCTTCGCCGGCGGCGACATCGTCACCGGCGCCGCCACCGTGATCCTGGCGATGGGGGCCGGTCGCAAGGCCGCTTCCGGCATCCTGCGCCACCTCGGCCTCGACCAGTCGATCCCGATCGCCGCGCTCGTGGCCCGATAGGAGATCCGCCATGCCCTCGACCTGTCCGAAGTGTCACGGTGTGGTCGCCGAGGACGTCGTCTGCTGCGCCGACCTCGTCTACACCTGGCGCTGCACGCTGTGCCACAAGGTCTCGAGCGGGTTCGCCGTGCCGTACGGCACCTGCTTCCTGTGCGGCGGGAAGCTCGAGGTCGTGCAGGGGCGCGAGTTCGACGACCCGATGAAGGTCAAGCCGATCCGCGAAGCCGTGCAGTTCGAGCTGAACACCTATCACTTCTACCGTCTGGCGCTCACCCGGGTGAGCGATCCGGAGCTGCGGGCCATCTTCGAGCAGTTGTACCAGAACGAGGTGGACCACCTGCACACCCTGCAGGAGCGGTACCATACCCACCTCGCCGGCGATGTCCTCGATCTTCACCCGGACGCCGAGGCGCTTCTGGCGAACGAGCTGTTCCGGGGAATCGATCCCTCCGACGCGCGCGGCGGGCCACTGGCGCTCTACGACAAGGCGATCGAGATGGAGCGACGGACCCGGGATCACTTCAAGGGCTTGGCGGCCGCGCTTCCGGAGGGGCCCGAGAAGGAAGTCTGCCTCGAGCTGGCGGCCGAGGAGGAGGAGCACGTGGCGCTCCTCCTGACGGAGAGGGAACAGTTCGTTGGCGCGTAAGTCTCCCTACGATCTGGAGAGGCTGGCGGCGGACCTGGCCCATGCCGATCCTCCCGTCGTGGAACGGGCCGTCCGGACGCTTCGGTCACGCCTCGGCCGTCTGGGGGAGCCCGACTACCGCCGGGCCATCGAGGCGCTCCTGAGCCTCTTCTACATCGACACGGTCGACCGGCCCGACCTCGAGGAGGCCCTCGAGCGCGCGACGGCGCTTCTGGCGGCGCAGAAGGGGCGGGTGGTGCCGGTCCTGATCGCGCAGATGCGCGGCAGCGACCTCAAGTCACACCTCTACCTGGCGCGGACGCTGGGGCGGATCGGGCGCGAGGCCGTGCCGCGGCTGCGGGACCTCCTGGCGACCGACGAGGACCCGTACGCCCGGACCTTTGCCCTGTACGCCCTCGGCAAGATGGTCTGCCCCGAGGTGGTGCGGGCGCTGCCGGAGGTGATCGGCGGTCTGATGCACCCGGACCGGGAGGTGCGCGACACGGCGGCGCGCACCCTCGGCAAGATCGCCGCGGTGGCTCCGGCGCGCCGCCTGACCCCACGCCGGCGGCGCGAGATGTTCGAGGCGCTCCTGCGGGCCACGCGTGATCCGCAGGCGCCGGTGCGGGCCAAGGCGATGCGCAGCCTGGGAAAGATGGCCGCGGCCGGTCTTCTGAACCTGACGCAGAAACGCACACTGGCCGGGGCGGCCCGCGCCGCGCTCGGGGAGACGGACGAATATGCCTGGGACAACGCCTTCATCGTGAGGCGCGAGGCGCGTGAGACGCTCGAGCACCTGTCGTGAGCGCCACGGCACGGCCGGGCGGACCCGGCGCCCCCGCGGCGCGGTGCGAAAGGAGGAATTCATGCGACTGACGTTGGTGACGGCGCTCGCCCTGGGGACGGGGATCCTGATCGTTCCTGAGGTCCGGGCGCATTGCGACTCGCTCGACGGCCCGGTCGTCGTCGACGCGCGGCTGGCGTTGCAGAAGGGGGATGTCACGCCGGTTCTCAAGTGGGTCCGCCCCGACGACGAGTCGGCGATCAGGAGCTCCTTCGCGCGGACGCTGGCGGTGCGCGCCCTCGGTCCGCAGGCGAAGGATCTGGCGGACCAGTCGTTCTTCGAGACCCTCGTCCGGATCCACCGGGCCGGGGAGGGGGCGCCGTACACCGGACTGAAGCCGGCCGGTTCGGTGGAGCCGGGCATCGCGCTGGCCGACGCGGCGCTGGAGAGGGGGACGGTCGACGCTCTTGTTGAGGAGATCGGAAATGACGCCGGTCGTGGTATTAGGGAACGCTTCGCCCGCGTCCTGGAGGCGAAGAGACATCAGGCGGAAAGCGTCTCAGCCGGCCGGGAGTACGTCGAGGCCTACGTGACCTTCATCCACTACGTCGAAGGGATCCATCGGGCGGTCAAAGGCGTCGCCGCGGCGCACGTGACGGACGAGCCGCGGAACGCCCCCGCGCACGCCGAAGGCTCACGATGAACTGGGCGCACGTCCACCTGCTCTTCAACCACGTTCCCCTCGTGGCCACGGCTCTCGGGATCCTGCTGCTCGCCTGGTCGGCCGCGGCCCGCAGCGAAGAGCTTCGCAAGGGGGCGTACGGGCTGTTCGTCGTGGGCGCCCTGCTCACGCTGCCGACCTACTTTTCGGGCGGACCGGCCGAGGGAGTGGTCAAGGGTCTTCCGGGCGTGACCGAAGCAGTGATCGACCCGCACGAGGAAGCCGCGACCGTCGCCGCCGTGGTCATAGGTTTTCTGGGAGTCATGGCGCTCGCGGCGCTCGTCCTCGCCCACGGGCGGCCGCCGGTCCCCGCCGCATTCGCCGCCGCCGTCGCGATCCTGGCGGTCGCCGCGGTCGTCCTGATGGCGCGCGCGGCCAACCTCGGCGGCCAGATAAGGCACCAGGAGATCCGCGCCCTGCCGGAGCCGGCAGCGGGTTCGAGCGGCACGACCCCCTGAGGTTACGGCGCCCTTCAGTCGCCGGCCGAGATCTCCGGCCGTGATTCGACCTTCGTCAGCAGCGAGTTGCTGACCAGGCAGGATCCCTCGGCGTCGCGGAACGCGGCGTGGGCCCGATCGATGTCGTCGGGACCGGCGACGATGATCCTCGGCCGCAGGACGACCTTCGTGAAGCGGAAGGTGCCCTCGGCGTGCTCCAGGGTGCCGGTGGCGTCGCAGTCGTAGGAGATCAGCCGGATCCCGGAGCGGGCGACGGCCGAGAGGAAGGTCAGCATGGTGCAGGCGTTGACCGCCGCGACCAGGAGATGCTCCGGGGTCCAGAGGCCGGGATGACCCCGGAACTCCGGCGGGCTCGCGACCTCGAGGTCCGGTCTTCCTTCGGCCCTCAGGACGCCCCGCTTCTCGGCGCTCCAGCGGACCCGCACGTCGTACTGGAAACTCTTCGGCTTCACCTTGATCTCCATCGTCTCATCCCTCCAGGCCCTCGGAGTCACTCGGCGATCATCACCCGGTCGCGCCCATCGTTCTTGGCCCGGTAAAGAGCCGCGTCGGCCGTCCGCAGAAGTTGATCGCCCGTGGGGCCGTGCCGCGGGAAGGCGGCGACTCCCATCGACACGGTGATCGGCCCCAGCGATCTCCCCTGGTGCGAGACGGTCAGCCGCTTGGCCCCTGCACGCAGCTCCTCGGCCCGCCGGCCGAGATCGGCCCCGTCGGTGTCCGGCATGATCAGGACGAACTCCTCCCCGCCGTGCCGGCAGGCGACGTCGCCGCGCCGCAGATGCGCCTGCAGGTACTCGCCGAAGCGGCGCAGGACGGCGTCGCCGGAAGGGTGTCCAAAGGTGTCGTTGAACTGTTTGAAGTGGTCGATGTCGAGCAGGACGACCCCGAGCGGCCGCTGGCTGCGCTCGGCGCGGCGCAGCTCGCGCTCCAGCGTCTCCTCCATGTAGCGGCGGTTGAAGAGCCCCGTCATCGGATCGCGGATCGATTGGCTTCGGAGCGTCTCGCGCAGCCTCAGGTTGGCCAGCGACAGGGCGATCTGCTCGGCCACCATCGAGGCGAGACGCTGCCTGGTCTCGCCCAGCGCGGCGGAGGCGTCGTCGAGGGGCCGCGGGCCGCGGCTCAGGTGCAGGAGTCCCAGGGTCTCTCCCTGGGCGGCGAGCGGGATGCAGAGGTACGCGGAGGGGGCGGGTGTCGGAAGATGGGTGCAAGGAGGGCCGGAGCCATCCCCCGTGACGATGTAGGGACGGCCGCGCCGCAGGGCCCAACAGGCCTCCGGCCGGAACGGCTCCGTCTCCGCCCCCGGGGCGTGAAGACCCCAGGCACTGACCGATTCGATCAGGTTGCGCGACACGTTGAAGACGCCGAGGGATCCCGACTCATCGGGAAAGAGCTGGCAGACCAGGCGACCGGTGACGGCATAGGCTTCCTCGAGAGTGTCACAGGCCTGGAGCAGCTCGCCCATGCGGTTCAGGAGCTCGAGCTCGCGCGTGCGCTGCGTCACCAGATCGTTCACCCGGCGGGCCAGGGCGTCCTTGGCCTGAAGCTCCGTCTCGATCTGGGAGGCCAGCCGCGCTGCCATGTCGTTGAAGGCCCGGGCCAGGACGGCGATCTCGTCCCGGCCGGAGACCTCGGCGCGCGCGCTCATCTCGCCGCCGCTCAAACGTCCGACGGCCGAGACCAGCGACTTGACCCGGCGCAGGACGAGCGATTCGGCGACGAAGCGGCTGGCGCCGAGAGCCAGGAGCGCGACCAGCCCCAGCGCCAGGAGGTTGCGCGCCAGGGCGCTGTCGGAGTGCGCGAAGGCCGCCTGCTTGTCGAAGCCGATGCTGATATGAAGCGCTCCGGCGGAGGTCCGGAGCGGCGAGAAGGCGTACAGGCGGATCACCCCGTCGAACCCGGTGACCTCCGCCGTTCCTTCACCACGGGCCAGCATCGTCCGGACCAGGGGAGCGTCCGGCATGCTCCGCCCCACCCAGCGTCCAGGATCGGGATAGCGGACCAGGACCAGGCCGCTGCGGTCGACGACCGACACGATCCTCCCCTCGGGCATCGGCGTTCCCGGCACCAGCCGGTTGAGCTGGTCGGGATCGAGGGTGGCGAAGACGATGGCCCGTATCCTCTTCCCATCTTCGAGAGCCGGATAGCCGAAGCCGATCGTCGGCCGATCGCCAGTGCCCCCCGGCTGGAAATCGCCGATGACGAAGTCGGCCGTCTCCATCACCCGCCGCACGGCGGCGCGATCGGCCCAGGTCGCGGGCTGCTCGACCGGCAGGGCGCTGCAGAAGAGGCGCCCGTCCGGGCCAAGCGCCCCGAGGCTGCCGTAGAGCGGTGAGCGCTCGAGGAGGCCCCGGAGCAGCGGGCCGCATCCGGGTGATCGATCCCGTACCTCGGGAAGCTGCGCCAGGGCCAGCAGGAGCTGCCGCCCTCCCTCGATCAGCCGGTCGAAGTTGCCGGCGGCGAGCTGCGTGAGGCGCAACGCGTCATGGTGCACCTCGCGGTCGGCCTGCCGGTGGTCCTGGGCCGCGTCGTACAGGAACAGCGCGAAGGCCGGCACGAAGGCCAGCAGGGCCAGGATCAGCAGGCGGAGGCGCAGGCTCGTCAGGAAGCGATGCTTCATAGCGACTCAACGGATGTGGTAGCCGGTGAGGGCCTTCATGTAGCTGGCCCGCTCGAAGGCGGTCGGGTCGGCGCAGGAGGCCTGGCTCATGCTTCCTTTCATCTGCTCGATCGAGGTGTACTCGTTCTCCTCCATCCACCGCACCATGCCGGCGCGCACCGTCTTCAAATGTTCGATGCCGTTGCGGAGCAGGGCGGAGCAGAGCATGGTCACGTCCGCGCCGGCCAGGATCATCTTCAGCGCGTCTTCGTGGGTGTGGATCCCGCCGGTGGCGGCGAGACTCGCGTCGAGACGGCCGCGCAGGATGGCGACCCAGCGCAGAGGCAGCCGCAGCGCCTGCGGCGTGCTCAGCAGCACGTTCGGCCGCACTTCCAGGTCGTGCAGATCGATGTCGGGCTGGTAGAAGCGGTTGAAGAGGACCAGGCCGTGCGCTCCGGCTTCGACGAGCCGCAACGCCATGTTCCCCATGGCGCTGAAGAAGGGGCCGATCTTCACCGCCAGCGGGATGCCGGTGCAGGCGCGAACCTGGCGCACCACCTCCAGCACCCTCTCTTCGACCTGGGGCCCGGTCGTGTTGAGGTCGGCCGGGATGTGATACAGGTTCACCTCCAGGGCGTCGGCCCCCGCCTTCTCGATCAGCCGCGCATACTCGACCCAGCCGCCACCCGAGCTGCCGTTCAGGCTGGCGATCACCGGGACGCGCACCGCCTCCTTGGCGCGCCGCACGTGCTCCAGGTACTCGTGCGGGCCGAAGTGGAAGTTCTCCGGATCGGGGATGTAGGTGAGCGATTCGGCGTAGCTTTCGGTGCCATGGGTCAGGTAGTGGTGCAGTGTCAGCGCCTCCTGCTCGATCTGCTCCTCGTAGAGCGAGTGCAGCACGACGGCGGCGGCTCCCGCGTCCTCCATGCGGCGCAGGTTGGCGATCTCCTCCGACAGCGGGGAGGCGGAGGGGACCAGGGGGCTCGCGAGCGGCAGGCCGAGATAGGTCGTCTTGAGATTCATGGCTCTTCGTCCTCAGCGGCTCTTGATCGCCTCCGGCTCGTCCTGCTCCCGGGCGTGGGCCATCTCGTCCAGGCGCTTCCAGCGCTCGTCGACGTCCTTCTGCGCCTGCTGCATCAGCCGCTTCGCCTCCTCCGGGTGGCTGGCGGTCAGGATCCGGTAGCGGGTCTCACGGTAGGCATACTCCTGAAGCCGGATGCGCGGCGGTTTCGAGTCGATGTGCAGCGGATTGTGACCGCGCGCCGCCTCCTCGGGGTTGAAGCGCAGGAGCGGCCAGTAGCCGCTCTCGACCGCCAGCTTCTGCTGCTGCATCCCCAGCCGCATGTTGATGCCGTGGGCGATGCACTGGCTGTAGGCGATGATGAGCGAGGGGCCGGGGAACGCCTCCGCCTCCAGGAACGCCTTCAGCGTCTGCGCGTCCGAGGACCCCATCGCCACGCGCGCCACATAGACGTTGCCGTAGGCCATCGCCAGGGCCGCCAGATCCTTGCGCGGCTGCCCCTTGCCGGCGGCGGCGAACTTGGCGACCGCCGCTCGGGGCGTCGCCTTCGACGCCTGCCCGCCGGTGTTCGAGTAGACCTCGGTGTCGAGCACCAGGACGTTCAGATCGCGCCCCGAGGACAGCACGTGATCGAGTCCCCCGAAGCCGATGTCGTAGGCCCATCCGTCCCCGCCCACGATCCAGACGCTCTTGCGGACCAGGTCGTCGGCGAGGGTCAGGAGCTCGGCGGCGGCCGGGTCGGCGACCTCACGGAGAAGCCGCTTCAGCTCGACCACCCGCTCGCGCTGCGCCGTCAGCCCCGCCTCGCTCGACTGGTCGGCCCCGAGCAGCGCTCCGACCAGCGCGTCGCCCAATCGCGGGGCGAGCCGACGCAGCCGATCCTCGGCATGCCTAAGGCGCGCCTCCAGGCTCAAGCGGAAGCCGAGCCCGAATTCGGCGTTGTCCTCGAACAGCGAGTTCGACCAGGCCGGCCCCCTCCCCGCGCGGTCGGTCGTCCAGGGGGTGGTCGGCAGGTTGCCGCCGTAGATCGACGAGCAGCCGGTGGCGTTGGCCACCAGCAGCCGGTCGCCGAACAGTTGTGTCAGGAGCTTCACGTAGGGCGTCTCGCCGCAGCCGGAGCAGGCCCCCGAATACTCGAAGAGTGGCTCGAGGAACTGCGAGCCCTTCACGGTCTGCACGTGCACCGCCCGCCGATCGGCCTCGGGCAGGGCTCGGAAGAACTCGAGGTTGACACGCTCCGGCCCTCTGAGCGGGGGCTGCGGCACCATGTTGATCGCCTTGAGGCGCGTCTCGGTCTTGTTCTTCGCCGGGCAGACCTCGACGCACAGCCCGCAGCCGGTGCAGTCCTCGGGCGCCACCTGCACCGTGTAGCGCGTGCCGGCGGGGAACTCGTCCCCCTTGAACTCCATGCTCTTGAAGGTGGGTGGGGCCCCTGCGAGTCCCGCTTCGGGATAGGCCTTCACCTGGATCGCCGTATGCGGGCAGACGTAGGCGCACTTGTTGCACTGGATGCACCAGGTCTGGTCCCAGGCCGGGATCTCGAGAGCGATGTTGCGCTTCTCCCATTTCGCGGTGCCGGTCGGGAACGATCCATCGACCGGCAGGGCGCTGACCGGCAGGAGGTCGCCGCGCCCGGCCATGATCTCGGCCGTCATGCGCCGCACGAAGTCGGGCGCCGAGGCGGAGACCACCGGCGGTCTCGAGACGGCCGCGGTCACCGTGGCGGGCACCGGCACCTCGTGCAGGTGCTCCAGCGCCGCGTCGACGGCCACGATGTTCAGCGTCGCGAGCTGCGCGCTCTTGCGGCCGTAGGTCTTCTGAATCGCATCCTTGATCGCGGGGATCGCCCGCTCGATCGGCACCACCCGGGCGATGGCGAAGAAGCAGGTCTGCATCACCGTGTTGATCAGCCTCCCGAGCCCCGCCTCCTGCGCCACGCGGTAGGCGTCGATGACGAAGAGCCGGATCCTCTTCTCGATGATCGTCTCCTGGATCTCACGCGGCAGCCGGTCCCAGGCGCGCTCCGGCGGCGTGGTCGTGTTCAGCAGGAAGGTCGCCCCCGGGGCCGCCACGCGCAGCAGGTCGACGCTTTCGAGGAAGGCCTCCTGATGACAGGCGACGAAGCCGGCGGAGTCGATGAGATAGGTGGAGCGGATCGGACGCGGCCCGAAGCGCAGGTGCGAGACGGTCGTCGACCCGGCCTTCTTGGAGTCGTAGACGAAATACCCCTGGGCGTGGTGCTCGGTCCCCTCGGCGATGATCTTGATCGAGTTCTTGTTGGCCCCCACCGTCCCGTCCGATCCGAGGCCGTAGAAGACGGCGCGCACGGTGTCGGGGCGCTCGGTCGTGAAGGATCGGTCCCAGGGAAGCGACGTGCCGGTGACGTCGTCGACGATGCCGATCGTGAAGTGGTTCTTCGGCCGCTCCTTCGCGATCTCGGCGAAGACCGCCGCCGCCATGGCGGGCGTGAACTCCTTCGATGACAACCCGTAGCGGCCGCCGATCACCCGCGGCCGTTGGACGAACGGAGCGAACCCCTCCGCCGTCGCCTCCTCGAGGGCGGCGACCACGTCGAGGTAGAGCGGCTCACCGGCGCTTCCCGGCTCCTTGGTGCGGTCGAGCACGGCGATGGCGCGCGTGCTCGACGGCAGGGCCGCGGCGAAGTCGCGGACGGAGAACGGCCGGTAGAGCCGCACCTTGAGGAGCCCGACCCTCTCGCCGCGGCGGATCAGCTCTTCCGCCGTCTCCTCCGCCGCCCCGGCGCCCGAGCCCATCAGGACCAGCACGCGCTCGGCGTCGGGGCTGCCGACGTAGTCGAAGAGGCGGTAGGCGCGCCCGGTGCGCGCGGCGAAGCGGTCCATGACGCGCCGCACCGTCTCGGGGCCGGCCAGGTAGAACGGGTTGACCGCCTCGCGCGCCTGGAAGAAGACATCCGGGTTCTGGGCCGTGCCGCGGATCACCGGATGATCGGGACTGAGGCCGCGGGCACGATGCTCGCGCACCCGCTCCTCGTCGACCAGGGCGCGCAGGTCGGCGTCGGAGAGCATGGCGATCTTCTGGATCTCGTGCGAGGTGCGGAAGCCGTCGAAGAAGTGCAGGAACGGCAGGCGGGACTCGAGCGTGGCGGCGTGCGCGATGGCGGCCAGATCGTTCGCCTCCTGCACCGAGGACGAGGCCAGCATGGCGAAGCCGGTGGCGCGCGCCGCCATGACGTCGCTGTGGTCGCCGAAGATCGACAGCGCGTGGGTGGCGAGCGTGCGCGCCGCCACGTGGAAGACGGCCGGCGTCAGCTCGCCGGCGATCTTGTACATGTTCGGGATCATCAGGAGGAGTCCCTGGGAGGAGGTGAAGGTGGTGGCCAGGGTCCCGGTCGTCAGGGCGCCGTGCAGCGCGCCGGCGGCCCCTCCTTCGCTCTGCATCTCGATGACGGTCGGGACCATTCCCCAGAGGTTGGGGCGGCGTGCCGCGGCCCAGGTGTCGGCCGACTCGCCCATCGGTGACGAAGGGGTGATCGGGTAGATGGCGATGATCTCGCTCAAGGCGTAGGCGATCCGCGCCACCGCCTCGTTCCCGTCCAGGGCTTCGCAGGCCGGTTTCACCACTCTTCCTCCAGTCACGGGGTGTGAAAGGGCAATTCCCGTGCCACGGAGTGGGCCACGGGAGGGAATTCAGGCCCGCTGTGACGGGAGGCCGCGCGGGTGGCGATGCGCCGCTCAGCCGGCGCCGACCCGAAACTCGGGGACGCCGCTCAGGTTGATCGTGCAGGAAAACTCGTCCAGGTACCCCGCGTCGCGCAGCTCGAAGAGGGCCCGCTCGGCCTGCCGCTCGGAGCAGCCGAGGGTCCGGGCCACCACCGGGGGAGTCAGAGGCCGGCCGGGCTGGCTGTAGGCGAGACGGGCCGCGGCGAGGGTCTTCTGCTTCTCCGGACCGAGATCCTGGCCACCGGCGGCTGAGGAGAGCCAGGCGACGGCGAGGGCGAGGCAGCAGCGTCCGAGGTGGAAGTCGGGGCACTCGATCATCAGATCGAAGCGGCACGGCGGGTCACGAAGCGCCGCCGTCACGCCGCTGCAACGCTTTTCGTCCGTGACGGTGCAGAGAAAGTCGATGACGGCGTGCTCGATGATGTGGGCCAGGGCCAGCGCGCCCTCGAAAGGCGGGGCGACCGGATGCACGGGGTGGTGGCCGTCGCCGCCGAGCAGGACGTGGTAGACCCGCGGTCCCCGGCACTCGTGCTTTCCGAAGGTCGACGAGAACCGCAGCAGCGCCTGCTCGAGGTGGGAGACCGCCGCGGTCGGGTCGGGCGCTTTCCAGCAGATCTCCAGCGTGGAATACAAGAGCGGCCGGTCGGGCGCCATCTTGACATTCAGGGTGGCGGCGGCGGGGAAGGGCCCGTACTGGACCCTGACGATGCGGATCTGGGGAGTGGGCTTCATCGGAGCGCCGCGGGGCCCCCGAACGAGGGCCCCGGCGGTCTCACCTCAAGGCGTCGTTACTTCTCCTCCCACTTCGTCTCCTCTTTGTCCAGCGTCCCCTGCAGGACCACCCGATACTCGCCGGTCTCGGGGTTGATCGCCTCGACCCGAGCGCGGGCGACGGTGCTGTGCAGGATCATCTCCCCGATCTTCGTGCGCAGCACGGCGGGGGATGTCGGAGAATTCTCGATCGACTTGAAGTCCTGAACGTGGAATCTCGGCATACTTTTGTCACCTCCCTCCTTACGGGAGGCCACCTCCCTTGATCGGATCTCTTACGCCTGGGTGATCGCCGGGGTCCTCAAGGCCGGTGCGCTCTCTACTTCGAATCGGTATCCAGGGAACAACGCAGGACGGCGCTGTAAAGACTCGTCTCGTCCTGCTCGACCACACGGGGGACGGCCGGAGCCGCCGGTGGGCGGGGGGCTTTCTCCCCGGTGTCGATGAGCGGCGGCAGCGGGCGCGCCAGCGCCTCCTGCCGCGTTGACTTGTCGAGTGTGGCGCTGGTCATGTCGGCCGACCCTCCCGATGGGGCCCTTCCGGGTCGTGGGGTGTCCGTCGCGTGGGCGATGTATCATCCGCTACGCAGAAAGTCCGCTGAGTCGAATTAGCAAGAAGAGTGCCGGTCGTGCGGCGCCGGGAGCCGTCCGGGCAGCCGCCGGCAACCGGGCCTCAAGCTTGCAGTTAGCCGGGCGGGCGAGAACCGCGGCACTGTTCGTCCGCGTCCGGGACGTTCCATCGGACGCAATCAGTTCGCCCGCCGCGCAGCGCACCGCAGAAGTTGCGCCGGATGTCACGAGCCCGAAGGAGGAGTCGATGCCGGTCATCATCGAGCCTTTCCGCATCAAGGTGGTCGAGCCGATCGCCATGCCGAGCCGGCAGGAGCGCGAGCGCCATCTCGCGGCCGCCGACTACAATTTGTTCGGCCTCCACGCCGACTGCGTCACGTTCGATCTGCTCACCGACTCCGGGACCGCCGCGATGAGCGCCGCGCAGTGGGGGGCGATGATGGTGGCCGACGAGTCGTACGCCGGATCGCGGTCGTTCCACCGCTTCGAGGCTGTGGTCCGCGATCTGACCGGCTACCGCCACATCATTCCGACCCACCAGGGGCGGGCCGCCGAGCGGATCCTCTTCCAGATCACCGTCCGCCCGGGCACCGTGGTGCCGAGCAACAGCCACTTCGACACCACCCGCGCCAACATCGAGTACGACCGCGGCGAGGCGCTCGACCTGGTCGTCGGGGAATCGTCCGACACCGCGTCCTCCTTCCCGTTCAAGGGGAACATCGACCTCGGCCGCCTGGAGGAGGTCTGCCGCGCCCGCCGCGCCAGGATCCCGCTCGGGATGCTCACCATCACCAACAACACCGGCGGCGGTCAGCCGGCGAGCCTCGAGAACATCCGGGCCTGCGCGCGTCTCCTGAAAGCCCACGGCATCCCGTTCATCCTCGACGCCTGCCGCTTCGCCGAGAACGCCTACTTCATCAAGCTGCGCGAGGCCGGCCAGCAGGGCCGCTCGGTGGGCGATATCGCGCGCGAGATCTTCCGCCTGGCCGACGGCTGCATCTTCAGCGGCAAGAAGGACGGGCTGGTCAACATGGGGGGATTCCTGGCCCTCAACGACGACCGGCTCGCCGCGGAGGCGCGCAACCTCTTGATACTGACCGAGGGGTTCCCGACCTACGGAGGCTGCGCCGCCCGCGACCTCGAAGCGCTGGCCGTCGGTCTGCGCGAGGTGCTCGACGAGGCGTATCTCGAGTACCGCCTGGCGACGGTGCGCTACCTGGCCGAGGGGCTGAACCGCGCCGGCGTCCCGACCGTGCAGCCGCCCGGCGGGCACGCCGTCTTCATCGACGCCCGCCGTCTGCTGCCGCAGATCCCCCCCGAGCAGTACCCCGGCCAGGCGCTCGCCTGCGAGCTCTACCTCGCCGGAGGCATCCGCTCGTGCGAGATCGGCAGCGTCATGTTCGGCCGCCACGAGGAGGGCGGCCGCTTCCTCCCCGCCCGCCTCGAGCTCGTCCGCCTGGCCCTGCCGCGCCGCGTCTACACCCAGAGCCACGTCGACCGGATCCTGGAGATCGGCGCCGAGGTCGCGGCGCGGGCCCCCCATCTGCGCGGCCTGCGCATGACCTGGTGCCCACCCTACCTGCGGCACTTCACGGCAAAGTTCCAGCCGCTCGCCGCCTGACCGTCGGGACACGCCGGGCGGCGCGAAATCCCGTTTCTCAAAGACATATCTTCACGCCCGCGCTGGCCCGCCGGCCTTCCTCGAGGAATCGCCCATGCTGGAGCACCTTTCTCCCTCAGGTGTGACAGGTCGCGCAGGTCTCCTGCTTGAGCCGCACCGGCCGGCCGGGGACGAGGTCGTGGCAGTCGGCGCAGGTCTGACCGGCCTCGTCGAGGTGGAAGGCGTGGTCGAAGTCGCCGCGGAAACTCCTGACCTTGCGCTGGCGGATGGCGGCGTGGCAGGAGAGGCAGTCGGCCTTCGCCTCGCGGTGATGGCACGCCGCGCAGCCGGCGGCGTCGAAGCGGACCACTTCGCCCTCGGCGCGCTCGGCGTGCGGGCGGTGGCAGACGGCGCAGTCGAGACGGGCGCGCAGGACGTGGGGCTCGTGACGGTACCCCCGTCCGAAGATCGCACCGCGCTGCGTCTCGATCCCCTGGTGGCATGAGAAGCAGGGGGAGTCGTACGGCGGCTCGGTCCAGGGGCGGGGAAGGGAGGCGAGGCCGCGCGTGCGGCGCGCGGCGTTCAGGTCGTCGTGCGACTGCCTGAGGAGGGCGTAGGCGTAGGAGACGTTGTGGATGCCGTGCCCCTTCACGACCAGGTCGAGGTTGAAGCGGGCGTCGGCGAGGGGCGGTGGAGACGGCGCGCCGCCCAGCGCCGCGACGGTCTGCG
>DASTNM010000482.1:0-12262 GCA_035762745.1 Candidatus Polarisedimenticolia bacterium | reverse complement strand
GATGATTCGCTCGGTGTTCCGCTGGAAGGGGAAGATCCTGCACGAGAACGAGCAGCTGCTGATCATCAAGACCACGCAGCCCCTTCTCGAGGACGTCAAGAAGACCCTGAAGGAGTTCCACTCCTACGAGCTCCCGGAGATCCTGGCGTTGCCGGTGAGCGACGGCGACCGGAACACGCTCAACTGGATCGGCAGCGCGGTCAAGGGAGGGCGGGAGAACTTCTGAGCCCCCGCCGCCCGCCTCACCGTCCGTTCAGCCGCTGAAAGGCCCGCAGGAAGCAGTCCACGATCGACAGCTTCTGCCCCTCCACCGTCATGTAGATGCTGTGCATCTCCTTGAGGTAGGCGTCGGGGGAGCGTCGCGGCTCGTTCTCCTGGATGAACTTCACGAGCGCTGACATCTTGTCCGGCGTGGCGTGACTGTCGCCGCCCACCTCCCCCTTGAGACGGGAGGTGACGCTGGCCATGCCGGCCACCGCCCCTTCGACGAAGGTCTGGCGCTCGCGCGGCGTCATCGACAGCCAGCGCGCGAAATCGAGCCCGGCGCCCAGCGGCTTCATCGGGACCATGGCGCGGGGGGGCGGCGCGGGGGCCGGCGCGGGCTCCGGGGCACCGGGGGCCGGCGTCGGTGTGGCCTGTGGGGCCGCCTTGTCGTCGAACAGCGGCGGCTCCTCCTGGGCCAGAGCGGCCGGTGCCGCCGCGAGGGCAGCCGCCAGGGCCAGCGGCAGGATCACTCTCGAGTCACTCCTTGTCATCGTCGTCATCCTCCCATGCCCGGGCATCGCCGGGTCGGACGCGCCGGGCCTGGCGCGAGCCGGTCGGTCATTCTAGCGGGGCCCGGCGGTCGCTTCAAGGCCCCGGAGCCGCCGGCCATGCCGTGCCGGACGTTCTCCCCGAGAGGCGGGATGATTCGAGAGCGCCGCGAGGCGGGCCCTCAGGCGGCGGAGAGAGCCTGATCGAGATCGGCGATGATGTCGTCGACGTCCTCGCAGCCGACCGAGATCCGTACCAGGGCGTCGGTCAGGCCGAGGCGCTCGCGCTCGGCCTTCGGGACCGAGGCGTGGGTCATCGTCGAGGGCTGGCAGACGAGCGTCTCGATCCCACCCAGGCTCTCCGCCAGCGCGCACAGACGCAGCCGCTCGAAGAAGGTGGCCGCGCCGCGCTCGTTCTTGAGCACGAAGGAGATCATCCCGCCGAACCCGCGGGCCTGGCGGCGCGCCAGGTCGTGCTGCGGGTGCGACGGCAGGCCGGGGTAGAGGACGCGCGCCACCTTCGCGTGTCCCGCGAGATAGCCCGCCACCTTCCGGCCGCTCTCGTCGTGAACCCGCATCCTGAGCGGCAGCGTCTTGATGCCCCGGAGCACCAGCCACGAGTCGAAGGGGGAGAGGATCGCTCCGGCGGAGTTCTGCACGAACTTGACGCGCTCGGCGTGCTCCTCGCGCGCCAGGATCGCCGCCCCGCCGACGCTGTCGGAGTGTCCGTTGAGGTACTTCGTCGTGCTGTGGACGACGATGTCGGCCCCCAGGGCGAGCGGCTTCTGCAGGGCCGGCGTCAGGAAGGTGTTGTCCACCACCGAGATCAGCCCCCGGCTGCGACACAACGTCGCGACCCGGGCGATATCGGTCAGGATCATGATCGGGTTGGTCGGCGTCTCGATGTAGACCATGCGGGTGCGGGGGGTGAGAGCCGCTTCGACCGCTTCGATCCGCGACGTGTCGACGTAGCTGAACTGCAGGCCGAAGTCCTCCAGCACCTTCGAGAAGAGGCGGTAGGTGCCGCCGTAGACGTTGTCGCTGACCACGACGTGGTCGCCGCTCTTCAGGAGAGCCATGACGGTGTTGATCGCCGCCATCCCCGAGGCGAAGGCGAAGGCCGCCCGGCCTCCCTCCAGGACGGCGAGGTTCTCCTCCAGCGCCGAGCGCGTCGGGTTGATCGTCCGGGCGTAGTCGTACCCCTTGTTCTTCCCGAGCCCCTCGTAGGCGTAGGTGGAGGTCTGGTAGATCGGCGTCATGATCGCGCCGGTCGAAGGATCGGGGCGGACCCCGGCGTGGATGGCGTCGGTGGCGAATCCCATCAGTTCACCTCGTCGAAGATGCCCTGGCTCAGGTAGCGCTCCGAGCCGTCGGAGAACAGCGTCACCACCTTGCGCCCGTGGCCGATGCGGCGCGCCACCCGCTCGGAGGCGAAGGCGACGGCGCCCGCCGAGCCGCCGACCAGGAGCCCTTCGCGCCGCGCCAGGTGCGCCACGGTCCGGAAGGCGTCCCGGTCGGTGACCGCGATGACCTCGTCGATCAGGTCGCGCTCCAGGACCTTCGGGAAGAAGGCGTTGCCGATCCCCTCGACCTTGTGCGGCCCCGCGGTGCCGCCCCCCAGGACCGATCCCTCGGACTCGACCAGGACGGCGAGCAGCTCCGGGTGCCGCTCCTTCACGTAGCGCGCCACGCCCGTGAAGGTGCCGCCCGAACCGGCCCCGAGGACCAGGGCGTCGAAGCGCCCCTGCATCTGCTGCCAGATCTCGCGCGCCGTGGTGCGGTAGTGGACGTCGGGGTTGGCCGGGTTCTCGAACTGCTGCGGCAGAAAGGCCCCGGGAGTCGAGGCGACGATCTCCTGCGCCTTGCGGATCGCCCCCTGCATCCCCTCCTCGGTCGGCGTGATCACGAGCTCGGCGCCGAGGGCGCGCATCACCAGCCGCTTTTCACGGCTGTACTTCTCGGGCACCACCAGGATCACCCGGTAGCCGCGCTGCGTCGCGACCAGGGCCAGCCCGATGCCGGTGTTGCCCGCCGTCGGCTCGACGAGAGTGGCCCCCTTCTGGAGCACCCCCCGCCTCTCGGCTTCGAGGATCATGCCGAGCGCCGTGCGGTCCTTGACGCTGCCGCCGGGGTTCATGAACTCGAGCTTGGCGTAGATCTGCGCGCCGTCCGGCCGATCGAACGATCGCAGGTGCACCATCGGGGTCTCCCCGATGAGATCGATCGCCGACTCGTAGACTTGCAGTCTGGACAGGCGCGACCCCCACGACGTGGCGCTTCGGAATCATATGCGCCGGCCCGGCGGGTGTCAAAGACGGGGGCGGGGGAGCGTGCCCCGCCCTTCGCCGGGTCCTCGGCTGTCCCGCGACTCAGTGGCCGTTCGGCTTCCCGTGCGGCTTGTTGCCGTGCTCCTCGCCGTGGCCGTGCCCGTGACCCTTCGAGGAATCATTCTCCGATCCCCCCTCTTTGTTCGGGCGCTTCCCCTTGCCGCGCGCGCCGTTCTCCTCGCCCTGCCTGGCGCGGTGCCTGTCGGCGGCGTAGCGTTCGATCTTGGTCCCTTTCTGGCGCTCGGCGATGACGCTGTAGGGGTTGACGTGGTAATAGCCCGAGGCGATCTGGAGCTTCGCCAGCTCGACCACGTCCCGGTCGGAGATGACGAGCGGACCCCGGCCGTGGTGCTCCTTGTAACGGCCCCACGCCTTGCCGTACGGCGGTCCGGGGTCGCGGTTGAGACCGACGAACAGGACGGAGGGGGGAACGTTCAGCTCGAACATGATGTCGGCCCAGGAGCGATTCGTCAGCCAGAGCTGCAGGATCGCGTCGGGCGGTCGGTGCGAGGCCCGCGCCAGGAGCATGATCACCGGAAAATCGTTCTCCGGTCGCGGGCAGCGTTGCACGATCCGGGTCGCCACGGTGGCCTGGGGGGCGTAGTAGTCGTTGGTGATGTTCAGAAAGATGCGCGCGTCGTCGCCGACGTCGAGCCCCAGGCTGGCGTCGTAGAAGACGCCGGCCCGGGCGGTGAGCCCGGAGCACAGCAGGACGAGGGCCAGGAGCGTGAGACCCCTGACGACCGGCGCGATTCGGCTGATGGGACAGAGACGGCTGGGCATCGTTTCCTCCTGGCGGCCTATGGGGCAGGGACTCGCCGCGGACGCAATATAGGTTGGCGGGAAAGGGGCGGGCAAGTGGGGGAGCGCGCTCTCTCCGCCCGCCGGGGTCAGCGCGTTTCCAGGACGATGTGGAACTGGGAGGCCTGCTCCAGGCGCTCCGTGACGTGGTTGAAGTCGACGCTGAACTGCGCCGAGTCGCCGGGATCGACCGTGCCGATCGAGGTGCCGGTCGTGCCGGCGCCGACCAGCTTGCCCTCCGCGTCGTAGAGGACGACGGCGATGCCGATGGGGGCCTGCCGGGACGAGCCGTTGACGACCTTCACCGTCGCCTTGTAGCCGGTCTTGACGCGCATCAGGGTCGCCGGCCACTCGAACTTGATCGTGTCGAGGCGCACGTCGCCAACCGCCAGGTCGAGCGACAGCCACTTGTTCCCCTCGAACTTGTAGCGCGCCGAGTTGCTCTCGGCGACGGCGAGGCCCGAGGCGGCGAGCGCCAGGCAGACCAGGAGCGTCAGGGCTCGGGCGGCGCGCGCCACGAGACGGGAGGGAAGCGGGTGGTTCGAGCGGACGGTCATGAGTGTTC
This sequence comes from Candidatus Polarisedimenticolia bacterium, assembly GCA_035762745.1. Classification (GTDB taxonomy): domain Bacteria; phylum Acidobacteriota; class Polarisedimenticolia; order Gp22-AA2; family Gp22-AA2; genus DASTNM01. Next base: position 7,817 of record DASTNM010000482.1, on the reverse strand, counting down.
CTCCGGCGTGGGGGCGCGATCCGGGGTCAGTCCTGGAACTGGATCTGCTTGACCGATGAGTTGACGATGAAGACCCGGGTGTTGTTCTCCTGCGGGTCGGCCGGGATGAAGTAGAAGCCCCGGCTGTCGGCGGCGTATTCCTCGGCGAAGCCCCAGATCTTCTCGCCGTCCTTGAACTCGACGATCGTCTTCTGACCGCTCGGCGGCGCGCCGGGGAAGCGCTTGGCGCGGTCGACCTGGCGCCGCATCGAGCCGTAGTCCTTGACGTAGAAGAGCGCCTTGAGGTCCTCCAGGCGCACCTTGCTCGGGATCCCGCCCCCCTCGCTCGGGAGGAGGTGGAAGGTCTCGGCATCGGGGCGGAAGTCCTGCGTGTAGCCGCGCTGGGTCTTGCCGTTCTTGAAGTGGGCCACGACCTTGTCTTCCATCCAGGCCTCCTGTGGATCAGCCGGAACCAGGCACCGCCCGACCGGGGGCGCTAGCGGGACCCCGTCACCGTGGCCCCCCCATCGTCGCAGGGGATTCCGAGATCCATAGTGGCGTCCAGTATCGCACAACCGCCCTGTCCGGGGATCAGGTGAATCAGGCTCGTCCCGGTGCTGGCGGCGGTGAAGCCGAGAGTCGCAAGCTTCACCTCGCTGGAGACCGATGTGGCGGCGCAGAGGCCGCTGGTGGTGGCGACGCCAAAGATGAGGTCGCCTTTTCGATTGACATCCTCACCGTTGAGGCAGCAGAGGGGGGAGGAGCAGGCGCCGCTGCCGAGGCAGGTTGCTCCTTCGGGAGTCAGGATGTCGCAGGTACCGAGAGGATTGCTGCCGGCATCGAGCGCCGCGAGCTGCACCAATCCCGGGTCGAAGGTGACCTCGAGGGTGAAGGCATCCATGTTGATCGGGGCCGACGGCTGCAGCATGACGTCGATCAGGACCAGGTCGTCGCCGGCGGTGTCGTTAGGGCTCGGCTTGAAATAGACGACGGGGCTCGTGGAGGGCGGCTGGATCGCGAGCGTGGCGACGATCGGCTTGATCCTGTTGGCGTTGGAGTCGTTCTTCCCGCCGCAGGCCAGAAGCGCGAACGCGACGCCGACCGCCGCGCCGCGCGTCAGATCTGTCCACTTTTTCAACATCATCCGTGACCTTCCCTCTCCTGAGTTCGCGGGAGTATACCGGCGCATTGCCGTCGCGGCAAGCGCCAGGCGCGGCGGCGGGGGCCGCGCCGCTGCGGCGGCCCCGCGCCTCCGCCCCAGCCGGCGGACGGGGGGGCCCCCGGTGCCGGCCTCTGCTATAATCCGCCCCCCTGGAACCTCCCCGCCCCCCGGGCGCCGCCGTGGCCCGCGGGGTTCATCTCCCTGAGGAGCCGATGATCAATAGACCGCGTGCCGCTGCGCTCCTGACGATCCTGGCCGCCTTCGCCCTCCCGGCCGCCGCCCAGGAGCTGCGCTTCAACGTCGTGCCGTACCGCCTGGACAACGGCCTGAAGGTGCTGGCCCTCGAGGACCACGCCCTCCCGACGGTCAGCTACTACACCTTCTTTCGCGTCGGGTCGCGCGACGAGCGCCCGGGCCGCACCGGGATCTCGCACCTGTTCGAGCACATGATGTTCAACGGGGCGCAGAAGTACGGCCCCAAGGTCTTCGATCGCAGCCTCGAGTCGCGCGGCGGAGCGAGCAACGCCGGAACGATGGAGGACATCACCGTCTACTACGAGTCGTTCCCCTCCGACGCCCTCGACCTGGTGGTCGACATGGAGGCCGACCGGATGGCGGCGCTGAAGATCTCCGAGGAAGGCCTCACCTCGGAGCGCGAGGTGGTCAAGGAGGAGCGCCGGCTGCGTGTCGACAACGACGTCGAGGGGGCGCTCCTGGAGCTTCTGCGGGGAACCGCCTACCTGGCCCACCCGTACCAGTGGCCGGTCGTCGGCTGGATGCCGGATCTCGACGCCATCACCGTGGCCGACTGTGAAGCCTACTTCCGCACCCACTACGCCCCCAACAACGCCACCATCGTGATCGTCGGCGACTTCAAATCGGAGAAGGCGATCGACCTCATCAGCAAGGCATATGGAGCGATCCCGCAGCAGGCTCCGGCCCCCACGGTGGTGCGGGACGAGCCGGTCCAGCGGGGAGAGAGGCGGGCGGTGCTGAAGAAGGCGGCGCAGCTCCCATCGGTGGCGATCGCCTGGCACGTCTCCGGCACGCAGAGCGACGACCTCTACGCCCTCGACCTCCTGCAGACGATCCTGGGAGACGGAGACTCGTCGCGCCTGGTGAAGTCGCTGGTCTACGACAAGGAGCTGGCGACCCGCGTCTACGCCAACAACGAGTGGCGCATCGACCCGAGCACCTTCATCCTCTACGCGGAGGCGAAGCCGGGGGTGACCCCGGAGACCCTCGAGGCGGCCATGGAGGCCGAGGTGGATCGGCTGGCGCGCGAGGGGGTGGGGGACGACGAGCTGCGCAAGGCGAAGAACGTCCGCACCACCTCGCTCGTCAAGGCGCTCAAGACCAACAGCGGCAAGGCGGAGCAGATCGGCCTGTTCGAGGTCCTCTTCGGCAACCACCAGAGGCTGTTCACGGTCGTCAAGGGGTACGAGGCGATGGGGAAGGGGGACCTGATGAAGGTGGCGGCGCACTATTTCACGACCGACAACCGGACGGTCGCGACGCTTCTGCCGTCGGCCGAGACGGCGGAGGAGGTGGGACGATGAGACGCACGGCGCGCGTTGCCCTCCTGATCGGGGTCACTCTCTCCGTACTCTCCGCCGCGGAGCCCCGAGCCGCCGCCAAGCCGGTCACGGCCGAGGCCGCGGCGTCCGGGTTCCGCCTCCCGCCGCCGACCCGCACGTTGCTCAAGAACGGCCTCACGGTGCTGGTGGTGGAAAACCACGCCATCCCCCTGATCCAGATCCAGATGCTCGTGAAGACCGGCGCGGCCGCCGATCCGTCCGGCAAGGAAGGGGTCGCGGCGTTGACGGCGCGCCTTCTGAAGCGCGGCACGGCGAAGCGCCCGGCGCCGCAGTTCGCGCAGGAAGTCGAATTCGTCGGCGGCTCGATCGAGACGGTCGCCGGTCGCGACGGCACGCTGGTCATCGGCGAGTTCGCCTCACGCGACGTCGAGGTCGCGATGAGCCTGATCTCGGACATGGTCCTGAGCCCCGCCTTCGGCCAGGAGGAGGTGGCCCGCGAGCAACGGCTGGCGCTGGCCGGCATTCAGGCGCTCCCGGACGACCCGGAGGAGCTGGCGCGCCAGGCGTTCGCCGCCTGGCTCTACGGCAGCCATCCCTACGGCCGGCCGGTCGAGGGGACGAAGAGATCGCTCGCCGCGCTGACGCGCGCCGACCTCGCCGCCTTCTACGAGGCGCGCTACGCCCCCAACAACGCCGTGCTCGCCATCGTCGGCGACATCGGGGCGACGCAGGCGGCGCAGCGGGCCGACAAGTATTTCGGTCCCTGGAAGAAGCGCACCGTGCCCGAGCTCCGGCTGCCGGAAGCCGTGCCGGTGAAGGGGCGCAAGGTGCTCCTGATCGACAAGCCGGACGCGACCCAGAGCCAGATCCGCCTGGGGAACGTCGCGCTGCGGCGAGGCGACCCGGAGTATTTCCCGCTCCTGGTCGGCAATACGATTCTGGGTGGCGGCTTCACCTCCTGGCTGGTCGAGGAGGTGCGTGTGAAGCGCGGCCTCACCTACGGCATCCGCAGCACGCTCGACGCGCAGCGCGCCGCGGGAAGCGCCGGCATCGCCACCTTCTCGAAGAACCAGAGCGTCCTGGAGACGATCCAGGTCGCGCTCGAGCAGGTGCGCCGGATGCGCCAGGGGGAGATCCCGCCGGAGGACCTCGACAAGGCGCGCTCCTTCCTCGCCGGGCTGTTCCCGCTGCACATCGAGAGCCCCGATGCCCTGGCGGGGCAGATCCTGGATATCGAGCTCTACGGGTTGGAGCCGGACTACATCAACCAGTACCAGAAGAAGGTGCGCGGCATCGGCCTCGACGCCGTCAAGCGCGCGGCCCGCCTCCTGCCGCTCGACGATCTGGCGATCGTCGTCGTCGGGCCGGCGGCGGCTCTCAAGGAGGGGCTCGCGACCCTGGGGCCGGTCACCGTGAAGCCGGCGGAGACGGTCCTCGAGCCGGCTCCCTAGCCTGCAAGGGGAGGGCCGGCCGGCGGCCCCGGGGAGGCTCGCCCTAGTTCGTGAGCGCCGATTGTCTCAGTCCCCAGAGCGCCGCCTCGGAGGTCGGGTTGAGGTCGAGGGCCCGCCGGAAGAGGGCCGAGGCGGCCCGCCGGTCGCCGGCTGCCAGGTGCACCAGGCCGAGTGACGTATATATATGATGCAGGGGAGGGGCCTCCTCCAGGATGCGTGCCTCCTCCTCGGCCGCCTCCCGCAGTCGTCCCAGTCTCAGCAGCGCCTCGACTCGAATGACCCGGGGGACGTAGGAGCCGCGCCGGAGCGCCTCGGCGCGCCCGGCCTCGTCGAGCGCCCGCTCCGCCTCGGCCGGGGGCAGCCGGCCGGGGCTGTAGAACGACGGGTCGAGCGTGGTGTATCCGTCGCGCGCCGCCAGCGCGGCCCACGGGCCGTCCTGCCGCACGTAGACCGCGGAGTTATCGTCGAAATAGACCAGTCGCCAGCCACCGACCTGGCGCAGCGTGCCGGCGGGCGAGACGGCCGCTCCCTCCGTCGTCTGCAGCCGCACCGTCCAGTCGAGAAAGACGAACTCCGCGTCGATCCGTCGCAGCAGCGCCGTCAGGGCGTCGGGGTCGGTCAGGGCGCGCGTGTACTCGTTGTAGAGCGCTTCACCGTAGACGTCGTTGCGCGAGTCCATCGCCACACGCACCTCCGGGTAGAAGCGGTAGACCAGATAGGCGCCGGCGGCGTAGGTGTTGAAGGCGTTGCCGTGCAGGCCGCTCGCCTGGATGTAATCGGCCCCGCCGACCGGGATGTTCGAGTACAGGCCGATGCCGAACGGCCGGCCGGTCGAGGGGCTGTACGAGTACCCGTGGGAGACGAACCAGCCGGCCAGCCCCAGGAAGACGAGGGCGAAGGCCGGGAGAAGGAGACGCATGGGAAAGCGGCGCCCGCGCCGGGGATCGATCCAGGTGGCGCCCGTCGCCACGCCGGGCAGCGTGGCCAGCGCGAAATCGGTGACGTTGCGGTTCATGCGCCAGGAGAGGGCGAAGAAGACCGCGAACAGCAGAAGCGGGAAGCTCCCTCCCGGCGGGGCCTCGCGGCGGCGCAGCGCAACGACCAGGGCCGTCACCAGGACGGCGGCCCCGAAGGCCGCCCAGGCGATGTAGTAACGCGCCATGTACGTGGAGGCGAAGGTGCTCTGAAAGGGGGGTTGCCATTCGTAGATCGCCTCCATGAACGAGCTGCCGGTCAGCTCGAACGGGAAGCGGAGCAGCCGCGCGCCGTAGGGATTCAGGAGACAGGCGGCGACGAGCAGGCAGGCCAGCGTCCCGAGTCGGCGGGCCTCGCGCAGTCCGTCGCGGGCCGCCTTGCCCGCCGCCGGCGCCAGCCCCCGCGCCAGGGCGTCGATCCCCTGCGCCAGCGACGCCAGCCCGACGACGAGGACCCCCAGCAGGAAGCCGCCGTGCAGGTTGGCCCAGGCGATCTGCAGCGGCAGGAAGATCCAGAGGGGGGTGTGAAGCCCGGCCTGCCGGCGGGCCAGGAGAAGAAGAAAGAAAGCGGTGAGGAGGTACGAAAAGATGTGCGGCCGGTCGAGGAAGCGCGCCGCGGCCAGGAGCATCACGAAGGCGAGGGCCGGCAGCGCGATGACGGGCGAGGCGCCGAGCCGCCGGGCCGCGGCGTAGAGCGCGCCGGCGACCAGGAGGGCCACGACCGGCTTGACCAGGACGACCCGGTCGAGGCCGAAGAGCCCCTCGGCGATCCGGAACAGGACCCCCGCGAGCCATTCGTGCGCGATGAACGGACGGCCGCGCGCCAGGGCGGAGTAGTCGTCGGTCTGGGGCACTCTGCCGGTCTCCAGGACGAGGGAGCCGGTCTTGAGGTGCAGGAAGATGTCGTTGCTGGTGATCGGGGCGACGGTCAGCGCCACGATCAGGAGGGCGAGCGCGCCCAGGGCGAGCGCCTCGAGGGGCCTCTCGTCGGTGGGCACCGGGGCGCCTATTTGAGCCGGGAGGCGATGAGGCTGTTGACCGCTTTCCCGTCGACGCGTCCCTTGTGGCGCGCCATGAACTCCTTCATGGCGCGCCCGAGTTCCTTCTTCTCGCTGATCCCCAGCTCCTTGAGGAGCGCGTCGACGGCCCGCGCCGTCTCCTCGGGGCTCAGCCCGGCGGGGAGATAGCGCTCGATGAGTGCGATCTCGGACTTCTCCTTGTCCGCCAGATCCTGGCGACCCCCTTTCTCGTACTGCTCGATCGCCTCGCGTCGCGTCTTGACGGCGCGCTGCAGGAGCACCAGGTAGTCCTCCTCCTTGAGGTCGCGCTTCGCCTCGATGCGGGCGTACTGCACCTGCGAGATCAGCATCCGCAGCGTGGAGGTGGTGGGAGCGTCACCGCGCCGCATCGCCTCCTTGAGATCGCTCTTGAACCGGTCGATCATCGCGCCTCCCATCGTGCCTGGCCAGGGCCCGCGGGCGCCGTCGGCCGACTCGACGCGGCGCGCCGCCGCCCGCCTATCATGCCACACTCTCCGTCCCGCCAGGGCGCCCCGCCGACCGGTTCCGGCCGACCCTCACGCGCGCGGCGGCCCTTTTGGTCTATAATCCCCCGGCTCATCGAGAGCCCGGGTGGAGATGATGGACGACGAGAGTCAGCCACAGGGAGAGACGGGGAGCGGCGGCGCGGCAGGGGAACGGGTCGACAGCCCCCGCTCGACCAGCCTCGCGGCCGTGGCCGGGGTCGTGATCCTGATCGGCCTGGGGGCCTTCGCGCTCTATCGCAGAAGCCGCCTCGAGCCACCCCCAGATGCGCCCGCCGCGGCCCCGGCCGCCACGACGCCGCCGGCCGGGACGCCGATCACGGCGATCGTGCCGTTCAAGCTGTCGCCGGAGGCGAGCGTCCTGGCGGAGCGCTACCGCTGCATCTGCAACTGCAACCTGGCCCTCAACGTCTGCACCTGCAGCAAGACGCCGGGATCGAACGACATCAAGGCCTACCTGCAGGAGCGGGTCAACGAGAAGAAGACCGCCGCCGAGATCGATCAGGAGATGGTCGCGAAGTACGGCGAGCAGGTGCTGATGAGCAACCCTGTGCCCGGCGCCACGCCGGTGAAGGGCGCCCCACCCGCCGCCGCGAAGCACTGACCCGTCGCGTCCGGCTCCCGCCTCAACGCTCCCCCCAGTGCAGCTTGCGCCGCAGGACCTCGAAGTACGACCTGGGGCCGGCGCGGCGCACCATGAGGACCGGCTCACGTCCGCGACGCACGCGGATGCGGTCCCCGGCGCGCAGCGGGTGCCCCACCTGGCCGTCGAGCGTCAGGTAGACCTCCGAGTCATCGGAGTTCAGGACGATCTCGACCCGCGATCCGTCGGGGAGCACCAGCGGGCGCATGGTCAGCGTGTGAGGGCATATCGGGGCGATCAGCAGCGCCTCGAGGTTGGGGTGGATGATCGGGCCGCCGGCCGACAGGGAGTAGGCGGTCGAGCCGGTGGGGGTCGAGACGATCAGCCCGTCGGCCTTGTAGGTGCTGACGAACTGTCGATCGATGCTGAGGTCGAGATCGATGATGCGTGCCAGGGCGCTCTTGGTGATCACCACGTCGTTCAGGCCGGTGTGGTGGACGACGACCTTGCCGCGGCGCACCAGCGACACCTCGATCGCCATGCGCTGGTCGAGGTCGTAGCGGCCGGCCAGGACCTCGTCGAGGACC
>DASTNM010000481.1:0-2137 GCA_035762745.1 Candidatus Polarisedimenticolia bacterium | reverse complement strand
CCCGGCGGCGCGCGCCCGGTGATAGGCCTCCGAGGCGGCGCTCGCGACCGACTCGTCGGCGAGCCGCGAGCCGCTCAGATCGACTATGACCCGCCGCGCCCCGGCGCTCAGCAGGCTGTCGATCGTCTGCAGGAAGTGTCGTTCGGGATCGCCGGCGCTGAAGTTGCCGCGGACCTCCAGCACCTGCCACTCACCCAGCGTTCGGGTCTCGACGCGGCACGGCCCAAGGCGTCTGAACCAAGACAGTCCGGTCATGGGATGGCCCTCCGCACTGAGTGAGCAATACTCCTCGGAGGCCTCTGCGTCAAGGGGTGCGGGGGGGCTAGAAGCTGGTCAGGGCCTCGCGCTCGTCGCGGAAGATGTCGAAGATCTCCTGCAGCCTGGTCAGAATCAGCAGATCCTGCACCTTGCCGCTGGGATTGAGAAGCTTCAGCGTCGCGCCCTTCTCCGCCGCGCGCTTGTAGCACGCCACCAGCTCGCCGATGCCGGCGCTGTCCATGTAGGAGACGCCGCTCAGGTTCAGCACGATGCTCTTGCGCCCCTCGTCGAGGAGGGCGTTGACGGCATCGCGCAGCCTGATGTCCCCCTCCCCGATCGTGATCTTTCCCGACAGATCGACGACGGTCACCTTCCCGTGGTGCCTGGCGTTGGCCTTCATCCCTTCCTCCGTTTCATCGCGCCGCCGTGGCCCGTCCTGCCGGCCGGCTCCAGTCGCTTTTCGAGGAGGACCTCGGTGCCCTTCCCGCGGCGGCGCAGGAAGTCGACGCGGTCCACGAAGTGCTTCATGAAGAAGATCCCACGGCCGCTGGTTCGAAAGATGTTCTGCTGGTCGCGCGGGTCGATCGGATGATCCCAGACGAAGCCCGCGCCCTCGTCCCGCACCCGCACCAGGAAGCGGTTCTCGTTCGCCTCGAACTCGACCTCGACCATCTTGCCGGCGTCCAGGCGATTGCCGTGCTTGATGGCGTTGATGACCGCCTCGCGCACCGCCAGGCCGATGTTGAGCGCCGCGTTCCTGGTGAAGCGGGCCTCCCGCGCCAGATCCTCGGCCACCTCGTGGAGGAGGTCAACGTAGGCGACACGGCTGCTCAGCTTGAGCTTGACCCTTCTACCCACGTGCCGGGGGTCTCCGGGCCGCGCGTCCCGCGGCCCGTGCCTGCCGGCTCGGAACCGCCCCTGGCGGCCGCTCCCTGTCCTCTCGCGGAAAAGCCCCTGATGGTAGTCAAATCGGCCCGGGGCTGTCAATCGACCGCTCCGTCGGGCGGGCGGCGGAACGAGCTCCCATCCCCGGGCCGAACCTGGCTCGAGTGTGAATGCGATTCGAGCGAACGGAAGCCGGGTCTGTCGAGACAGCGGTACTGGATCGCCTCGGCGAGATGCGACGGTCGTATCTCCGCGGCACCCTCCAGGTCGGCGATCGTGCGCGCGACCCTGAGGATTCCGTCATGGGCCCTCAACGACAGCCCAAGACGCTCGAAGGCCGTCCGGAGAAGGTTGACACCGGCTTCGTCGAGACGACCGTGCTCGCGGAGAAGACCGGAGGTCAGCGCTGAATTCGTCGCCACCCCGACACCTGAATAGCGCTTGTCCTGAATCCGGCGGGCCGCAGCCACGCGGGCGGACACCGAGGCGCTCGATTCACCCGGGCCCGTGCTGCGCAGGTCGATCGCCCGGAGCGGCGGCACCTCGACCTGCAGCTCGAATCGGTCGAGGAGCGGCCCGGAGGTGCGCGCCCGGTAGTTGGACACGGTGGCGGGGGTGCACTCGCAGGGGCGGTCGGCGCGGCCGAGCTGGCCGCAGGGGCAGGGGTTCATGGCGCCTACCAGCATGAAGCGGGCTGGCATCCGGATGGAGCGGCCGGCGCGGGTGATGACGATCGATCCGTCCTCGAGCGGCTGCCGGAGGACGTCGAGGGTGGCGCGGCCGAACTCCGCCATCTCGTCGAGAAAGAGAACGCCATGATGGGCGAGCGTCACCTCGCCGGGGTGTGGGCCGCGGCCGCCGCCGACCAGGCCGACGCCGCTGATCGTGTGGTGCGGCGCGCGGAAGGGGCGCTGTCGCACGAGCCCCGGCTCGTGCAGCAGCCCGGCCGCGCTGTAGACGCAGCTGATCTCGATCGCCTCCTCCAGGGAGGACG
>DASTNM010000480.1:0-15326 GCA_035762745.1 Candidatus Polarisedimenticolia bacterium | reverse complement strand
CTCCTGGTCGTAGATTTCGAGATAGTCAACGACGGACTTGAAAAGCTCGCTGGCTTCCTCGAAGGACAAGCCGTGCTTGGCCTGATTCGCGTTGTCCTTGACCGGATCCCACTCGAACCGCATGGCACATAGAGAATATACGCCATTGACTGACTAAGTCAATGGACGATAGAGGGAAGATTGGTGGAGGCGGCGGGAGTCGAACCCCCGTCCGGAAAAGATCTGCGAGGGACGTCTACGTGCGCAATGTCATCGGAGGTGCTCGCGTCGGGCGTCCCGGGACAATGAGGTAGAGGTAATGACCTTCTTGTCCATCCGCCAACCTCAGAATGAACCCGCTGGTTATCGATTAGCGGTCGCCTGGTCTCGGGCGGACCGTCAGGCTATCCCGCTGTGCGACGCCCAGCCGGTCTCCCGCGGGAGAAGAGTCCGGTGGACGGGCTGCTCCTCAAGCAGCCAGCGCTAACTGTGAGCTAGCTCTTCTTCCAGTCGCGTCCGGGCATGATCCGGTGCATGAATTCGTCAAAGAGAGGCACGGTGAAAGCGGTATCACCGTGACTGGGACTCCAAATCATGCCTTTCGAAATCAGCTGGTTTCGGGTCGGTGCAAGGGAGGTCACGGTCCGGCCCAACTCATGGGCGATGTCCCCGGATCGATGCGGTCCCGGGCCGAGCTCTGCCATCGCACGCAGGTAGCGCTTCTCGGTAGGCGTCAGACGATCGAATCTTACGCGGAAGAAACTCTCATCCAATGCGGCAAGGGCGATCTTCGATGCGGCTTCGACGTCCTGCCTTCGAATCGGGGACGCGAGGGCGGCATCCCAGGAATGCTTGCCCCATTCCTGTACGAAGTAGGCGTAGCGGTGCGTCTTCCTGACCAGGAGATCGAGCGCATCGTGGGTCACATCCACGCCTTGCGCCTTCGCCGGTCTGGCGATGGCGATCTTCGCTGCATCCTCGGAGAGCGGCCCGATCTCGGGGAAGTCGAAAAGTCGCTCTGCGTACGACTTTGCCCGACCCATCCGACCCCTTAGCTGCGGCAGACCCGCGCCGACGAGGACGACCGGCAGCCTTCGCTGCGCCGTACGGTGGAGTGCAGTGATCAGCGCCGCGAGCTCCTGTTCTTCCACGTACTGGAGCTCGTCCAGGTAACAGGCCAGCGCCGTCTCGGCTTTCTGCGCTGCGGTGCCCGCGACTTCGAACAGGGCTTGAAGATCATGCTCGAGGTCGCCGTTGTCCGCGAGCCCCGGCTCCGGCTCGAAATCGAACCCCACCTCAATATCCTTGTACTTGACCTTGAGCGCCTTCGCGAAGCCTGCGAGTCCTCGGAGGGACCGTTGTGCGAGACGCTTGGCCTTCGCGTTCAGCGAGAGGCGCAGGAGCGCTTTACGCAACTCAGGTGCGAGCATCGCCGGAAGCGAACGATTTTCAGGTGCTTCAATCCGCAACGTTTGGATGCCGGCCCCCTCGGCATCATCTCGCATACGATCAAGAAGCACCGTCTTCCCCACCCCCCGTAGGCCGACCATCAGGACGCTCTTGGTGGGTCGACCGAGCCGCACCCGCTCGATGGCGATGCGGATGCTCTCCAGCAATTGGTCCCGACCCGCCAACTCTGGAGGGGGCGTTCCGGCGCCCGGCGCGAAGGGGTTCTTGATGGGATCCATGGCCGGATTATAGGGTTCTTAGCGAGTTTATGTCAAAAACCTAAATTCCTTAACATCCCTATACGCGTCTTGGACCGCATGTCCCGCGTCTGGAGCCCCGTTTAGAGTCGCGGTGTGGTTACGGGCGTAGGCGTCCATCGCATCGACGGAGTCCTGGGGAGCACGTGGTGGAGGCGGCGGGAGTCGAACCCGCGTCCGGAACTGATCAGCGTGGGCCGTCTACGGGCGTAGCCCCTTCGGCACATCTCGCCGGCCGCCCCCCGAAGGGGCAGATGAGCGGCCGGCCAGCCCGGTCGATTTCGCCTTCGGGTCTCGGGCGGACCGTCAGGCTATCCCGCTGTGCGACGCCCAGCCGGTCTCCCGCGGGAGAAGAGTCCGGTGGACGGGCTGCTTAAGCAGCCAGCGCTAACTGAGAGTTGGCGCTTCTGGTTGAATCCACTTGTTTAGCGAGGAGTGGGCCTCGGCACGCAGTCCCAGCCTCAACAGCCCCGTCGAATCCGTTTCGCCCCCACCTTTCAGAGCGGGTGCGGGGAAAATATACCACAGGAAGGGACTCGGGGCGCTCCCGGCATGGGCGGGGGCGCCGGGCGCGGCTCAGGACCCGGCGTTCTGGCGGGATGATTCGAGGGCGACGGCCACGCGGGCGAACTCCGATTCGAGATCTTTCAGCCGCTCGGCCGCCCGCTCGACCGAGTTGGTCATGCCCATCATCTCGATCTCCTTGCTGAGCGCCGAGAGCTGCATCGCCCCGACCATGGCGCTGCTCGACTTGAGCGAGTGCGCCGTCCGGAAGATCACCTCCGCGTCGCCGCGGTCGATGGCGTCGTGCATTTCGCGAATCAGGTCGGGGGCGCTGCGCAGGTAGGTGGTGACCACCTTCGCCAGGAGGTCGGGCTTGCCGACCTGTCGCATGACGCGCAGCATCTCGAGAGTCTGGCGGTCGATCGGGTCGGCGCCCGGGGTCGCCTGGGCGGAGGGGGCCGGCGCCGCGGCGGCGGGGGTCGTAGCGCCATGACCGTTGCCGTCGGCGCCTGCCGCGAGGCCGTCCGCGGCGGGGCCGACCGGGGCGCCGGACGGGACAGCCGAGGCCGGGAGACGGGTCGCGGCGCCGGCATCGGCGGGTGCCTTGGCGGGGGTCGGACGACCCGCCGGCAGCCAGCGGGCCAGGGTATCTTGAAGCGCCTCCTGCCGCAGCGGCTTGGTCAGGTAGTCGTCCATCCCGGCGTCCAGGCAGCGCTCGCGGTCCCCCTCCATGGCGTTGGCGGTCAGGGCGATGATCGGCAGGCGCCGGATGCCCGGGGCGGCCTGCTCGCGGCGGCGGATCTCGGCGGTCGCCTCGAAGCCGTCCAGGCGGGGCATCTGGCAGTCCATCAGCACCAGGTCGTAAGTGTCGCGCTCCAGGGCGTCCAGCGCCTGCTGGCCGTCGGCGGCCGGCACGACGCGGCAGCCGAGGGCCTCGAGCATGTAGGTGACCACCTCCTGGTTGACCGGGTTGTCCTCCGCCAGCAGGATCTTCCCCTGCAGCTTCGGCTTCGACTCGGAGAGGCTGTGGCGGGTGACCAGGGAGTGGTCGCTCGGCGCCCGGCCCATCACCGTGGCGAGACAGTTGTACAGCTCCGACTGCCGCACCGGCTTGCTGAGGTAGGCCTCGATCTTCGCCTTGCGCGCCTCGGCGGCGTCGCCCCTCAGCCCCATCGAGGTGAGCAGCACCAGGCGCGCGGCGGCGAGGGCCGGGGCCGACTTGATCCGCTGCGCCAGCTCCATGCCGTTCATGTCGGGCATCATCATGTCGAGGATGGCGAGGTCGAACGGCTCGCCGCGCTCCGCGGCGGCGCGCATCAACTCCAGCGCCCGCGGCCCGCTCTCGGCGCTCTCGTTCGGCATCCCCCACGAGGTCACCTGGTGGTGCAGCAGCTCGCGGTTGGTGGCGTTGTCGTCGACGATCAGCACGCGCAGCCCCTGCAGATCCAGACGTGGCCCGAAGGCGCGGCGGGCGCCGGGCGGCTGCTTGGCGAGCCGGGCCGTGAACCAGAAGGTCGAGCCCTTGCCGGGCTCGCTGTCGACGCCGATGGCGCCGCCCATCATCTCGGCGAGCTGCCGGGCGATGGCGAGCCCCAGCCCTGTGCCGCCGTAGCGGCGGGTCGTCGAGCCGTCGGCCTGGGTGAAGGCCTGGAAGATCCGCGTCCGCGCCTCGGGGGTGATGCCGATGCCGGTGTCCTGCACCGAGAAACGCAGCAGCGCCGCCTCGGCCGACTGCTCCTCGGCCCGCACGCGCACCACCACCTCCCCCTTCTCGGTAAACTTGATGGCGTTGCCGAGCAGGTTGATCAGGATCTGGCGCAGGCGGCCCGGATCGCCGATCGCCTGCGTGTGCACGTCGTCCTGGATGAAGCAGGCGAGCTCCAGCCCCTTCCCCTGGGCCTTCTCGGCCAACAGCTCGCAGACGTCCTCGATCGTCTGCCGAAGATCGAAGTCGACCGTCTCGAGCTCCAGGCGGCCGGCCTCGATCTTCGAGAAGTCGAGGATGTTGTTGATGATCCCCAGGAGCGACTCGGCCGAGGTGCGCACCGTCTCCGCGAAGCGGCGCTGCTTGGCGGACAGATCGGTGTCCATCAACAGATCGGTCATGCCGATCACTCCGTTCATCGGCGTGCGGATCTCGTGGCTCATGTTGGCCAGGAACTGCGACTTGGCGTGGCTGGCCGCCTCGGCCTGGTGCGCCAGCTCGATCGCCTTCTGGGTCGCGAGGCTCAGCTCGTGGGTGCGTTGCTCGACCTTCTCCTCCAGGCCGCGCTGGTAGCTCTGCACCTCGACGCGATACTCGCGCAGGCGGTGGAGCATGCGGTCGAACGACGTCGCCAGGTCGTTGATCTCGTCGTTGGTGCGCACCTCGATGCTGTGGTCGAGCTTGCCTTCGGCCACCGCGCCGGTCGCCTCGACCAGCGCCTGGATCGGTGAGGTGATCTTGCGGCTCAGCAGGATCGATCCGCCCACGCCGAGGAGGACGCAGACGGCGGACGACAGGGCGGCGTAGAGGAGGAACCCCTGCAGGCGCTTCTGCATCCCCTCCTGGCTGAGGCCGAGCTGGACGAAGCCGATCTCCTGCGCGCCGCCGGAGGAGGCCGCGGCGCCCGGGAAGAGCATCGACTCGCCCGCCGGCGGCTGCGTGCTGCCGACCGGCACGAGGACGTCGACGTAGCGCCGGCCATCGAGCCGGTCGGTGAACTCGGCGACCGTCGCCTTCGTCCCCTCGACGCGCTGGCCGTGCGGCTCCAGCGGCGGGATGGCGACGTCGCTCAGGAAGGCGCGCTCGAACAGGCTCTTCCTGTCCCGATCGACGAAGCGGACATAGGCGACCGACGGGTAGGCGCTCAGCCCCTGCGCCAGCTGCACCAGCGCCTCGTGGTTCTCGGTGTAGATGGCGTACTCGCTGTTCTGCGACACCATGCCGGCGATCGCCGCGCCGTCCGAGAGGAGCTGCTGGAAGTGCTCCGCCACCTGCCGGTGCAGAGTGAGGGCGGCGGTGCCGAGCGTGGTCGCCAGGATCGACGCCACGATCAGCACGTTGAACTTCGTCGCCAGCCCGATCCGCCTGCGCAGCCGCATCGTCTCCGCCCTACTCGATGACGCTCTGGGCGCCCTGCAGGACGCCCTCCTGGATGTCCAGCTTCAGGAGCTTGGCCGTCTTCATGTTGATGGCGTAGATCACCTTGCGCGGGGGGACCGGCGGCAGGGCGGCCGGCGCGCTCCCCTGCAGCACCTTCGCCGCCAGCTCGCCGCACTGCGCGCCGATGTCGCCGTAGTCCCGGTCGAGCGCATACAGCGCTCCTGCCTTGACCCAGGTCAGCGACAATCCGATGAATGGGATCCGGTTCCGGATCGAGAAGAGGAGAATCGGCTTGACGGTCTGCGGGGTCAGGACCACCTGGTCGGCGAGCCCCCACAGGACATCGGCCCGGTTCGCCAGGCTTTCGAGGGCGTCCGGCAGATCGCGGGGCGACTCCACCTTGCGCGCCTGCAGGGTCAGACCGATCGTGCGTGCCACCCGGGTGGCGGCGTCGACGCGTCCCTGGTTTTCCGCCGGGTTGAAGAGAACGCCGACGTTGTGTTCCTTGGGCAGGAGGCGCTGCAGCCAGCGGAACTCGGTCTCGACCGGGAACTCGAGAACGACGCCGGTGGCGTTCGCCGCCTTGCCGAGATCGTCCTGGTTCAGGATCAGCCCGGCGACGACCGGCAGGCCGGGCGCCTCCCGGACGGCGGCCTGCGTCCCGAGCGATCCGAGGGTCAGAAGAAGCCGGGCGTGATCCTGACGGGCGCGCTGCAGGGCCGGGGCGGCGTTGGCGCCGTCACCGTGCAGCGGATAGACGTCGACGGTGGCGCGGATCCCCTGCTGCTCGAGGGAGCGCCGGAAGCCTTGGAGCGCCTCCTGGTAGGGCGCGGCGTCCTGGCTGACCAGGACGGCGATGCGCGCCTCCTGGCCCGCCGGAGCCGCGTGCGCCAGCCCGCCGCCCCCGGGCAGCGCCGCGCCTGCCAGGAGCGCCGGCACCGTGACGGCGACGAGGCTCCTCAGGGACGGCCGGCGACCGGGCTCGAGGCGCATCAGGCACTTAGAACTCGTACTTGACCTGGACTCGGAAATTCCGCCCGTCCTGGGGAATGACGGTCTGGTTGAACTCGTCGCCCACCGGGTCGCCGTACTTGCGATCGAACAGGTTGTAGACGCTGGCGCTGACGCTGGGGCCCCTCTTCCAGCGGTGGCCGAGGAGGGTGAGGTTGGTGATCGAGTAGGCGCCGGCCGGGTTGCCGAGAACGGTGTCGCGGCGGCTGACGTACTGGACTTCGACGCCGGCCTGGAGCCGGTCGCCCGCCACCGGCGCCGTGACGTTGAGCTTGGCGATCTGCCGCGGCGAGTTGGTGAGCGTCAGTCCGGTCGAGGCGTCCTCGCTGTTCTGGTAGGCGTAGCTGATGCGGGCGTCCAGGTGGCGGGCGATCTTCCCCTCCACCTCGGCCTCGACGCCGCGGGCCCGGACACGGTCGACGTTGGCGAAGAAACTGAGCCCGTCGAGAGGATCAATCTGCGCCGAGATCAGGTTCCTGATCCGGTACTGGTAGATCGACAGGACCCCGCGCAGGCCGCCGTGGAAGGAGTGCTCGAGCGCCGCTTCGTAGGTCTGGATGAGCTCGGGCGCGAGGCCGTTCGGGTTGGCTTTTTGCGAGATGCCGCCGTCGTCATAGTACAGCTCGTATGCGTTGGGGGCGCGGAAGGCGCGGCCGTACATGAGCTTGAGCGTCGTCGTGTCGTGCGGTCCGAAGATCGCCGCCACCCGCGGGTTGGTGGTGTTGCCGAAGGTGTCGTAGTCGTCGTGGCGCACTCCGGCGTTCAGGACGAAATGGTCGCTGATCGAGAACTCGTCCTGCGCGTACAGAGCCCAGATCTTCGAGCTGCGGCTGTCTTTGAAGTAGCTGAAGGACGGGCTCGAGTCGTAGGCCCCCTGGTCCTGCTGGGTGTTGAAGCGGACCTCCGCTCCGGCGATCACCTTGTGGCGCCTGGCGATCGTGCTGATCGACTGCGTCTCGGCGCTCCACCACTGCCCGTAGCCGTAGTCGCGCAGCAGGCTCGCGGGGTAGGGATAGGCGCCCTGGTAGCGATAGCTGTCGAAGGAGGCGGTCGTGACCAGGCGTGACTGGGAACCCACCTCCCGGTCGTACCTCAGATTGAAGAAGCTGCGCTGGTCGAGCGTCTGGGCCCTCGAGTCGTCGAAGGTCGTGCCGAAGGAGGCGGTGGGGATCCCCTTCAGCCGCGACGAGAAGACCGCCTCCAGGTTGAGGTTGCCGGAGGAGAGCTTGGCCAGGACACGGTTGTACTGGTCGCCGTCGGCCTTCTCGGCGAGGCCGTTGTTGGTGGCCGGCGTGTCGAACTCGGGGTAGTAGAGCCGCTGCCCGCCGCTGCCGTAGGCCGAACCGGAGAGAAGAATCTCGACGCCGCGGTCGAGCTTCGCCCCGTAGGCGACGCTGCCCTTCGCGGTGGAGTAGCTGCCCCCCTCGGCGGTGAACTCGCCTCCCTTGAAGTCCCGGCCCGACCGGGTGACGACGTTGATCACGGCCAGAAAGGCGTTGGTGCCGTAGAGAGACGAGCTCGGGCCGCGGATGATCTCGACGTGGTCGATGACGTCGACGTCGACGGGCGACTCGGTGCCGATCGAGGCCTGCTCGTAGATGTTGTCGTTCATCCGGTGCCCGTCGAGCAGGAACAGCACGCGGGTGTCGTAGTCCCCCGGGCGGTCGAAACCGCGCACCCCGATGTAGCTGTAGTTGCGGTCGTAGGTCGTGAAAAGCCCCCGGACGCTGCGCAGGATCTCGAAGAGGCTGCGGTAGCCGTATCTCTGGATCTCGTCGGCGGTGATGATGCTGACCGAGGCCGGCGCCTCGCTCGACTTCTGCTCGTACTTCGACGCCCCGAAGACGGAGGGGAGGTCCTGGAAGAGGATCATCTCCTCGCTCCCTCCTCCCGCGACGTCGGCCGGGCTCTGGGCGAGCCCGACGCTGCAGGACGCGGCGACCGAGAGGGTCGCCAGCAGGATCCGGACGGTCCCGACCGGCCGGCGATCACGCGGCTGTGAGATGGTTCTGCGCATCGGATCTTCCCCTCCAGTTGCCAAAACCTATGTTGCGAGTGGGGAGAGATCAAGCGCGGCAGCCCTCGAAGCGATCGTGGGGCGCGGCGGGGATTACGTTGTCGTCATCGGGACGCGCGGACCGGGTGCTCCTCGATCCAGCGCAGCGACTCGCGCAACTGGTGCAGGTAGATGTTGCGGACGTCCTTGAAGTGGTGGTCCCCGCCGACGATCGGCACCAGGAGGCGCGGTCCGGCGAGGCGCGGCAGGAGGTCACCCGACCGACCCTGCTCGTCGAGGCTCCCCTGCACCAGGACCACCGGCATCGCCGGCATGCGGGCGATCTCCTCCGCCACGTCGAACACTTCCTCCGGCGGGCTCGGCAGCTTGAGCTGGATCGAGACCCTGTAGACCATGGCGCCGTCGCGGTCGGGGGCGATCAAGAGCGCCCCGAGGATCGATCCCATCGCGCCCCGCCGGTTGACGAGATAAGGGACCATCTCGGCGCCGTAAGAGTAGCCGGCCAGGATCACCGGTGCCATGGCCGGCCGGCCCGCCTGCCCGTTGAGCGTGCTGACGAAGGTTGCGAGATCCCTCGCCAGTCCATCCGCCTCGAGCCGTCTCTTGAAGTAATCGACCGAGTTGATGCCGAGGACGTGGCGTCCGGAGACCGCCAGGTCGGCGGCCGTCTGCTGCACGATCGGCCGCCAGCCCCCCTCCCCCGAGAAGAGGATCACCGGCGTGCCGGATGAGACGGCGGCGGCAGGCGGCGGGCCGGGCGCCGGCAGGCCGGCGGCGGGGGCGGCGGGCGGGGCGTAGAGGAGCATTCCCATCCTGCCGTCCATCTCGGTCATCACCTGGATCTGGCGCGGCTCGAGACCGCCCGCCGCGGGTCGGGACGGCTCGGTCACCGCTTTTGTGCCCTGTCCTGGCGAGGCGCCGGGCGGAACGGGGGGAGGAGCGGCGGCGCCGAAGACGACGAGGGCGATCCCCCCCGCGACGGAGAGCATCGCGGGGGGGATCGCCCTGAGAGTCGTCCGCGGCATGGAACCTACGGGTAGATGCCGCGGATGCGGGTCGCCTCGGCCACCCGGCCGACCGCCAGGATGTAGGCGGCGGTCCGCATGTGGACGTTGTACTTCCTGGCGATCGCCAGGACCTCGGCGAAGGCGCGTGTCATCACCTTCTCGAGGTGCTGGTTGACCTGCCCCTCCTCCCAGAAGAACGACTGCAACGACTGCACCCACTCGAAGTAGGAGACGGTGACGCCGCCGGCGTTCGCCAGGATGTCGGGGATCAGGAAGACGCCGTTCTTGTGCAGCACCTCGTCGGCGCCGGGGGTCGTCGGCCCGTTGGCCGCCTCGGCGACGATCTTGGCGCGGACGCGCCCGGCGTTCTCGAGAGTGATCTGGTTCTCGAGCGCCGCCGGGACCAGGACGTCGCACTCCAGCTCCAGCAACCGCTCGTTGCTGATGCCGTCGGCGCCGGGAAAGCCGCGCAGCGTGCCGGTCTTTTCCTTGTGGGCCAGGACCGCCTTGATATCGAGGCCGTTGCCGCTGAGGATCCCGCCGCTGCTGTCGGAGACGGCGATGATCTTCGCGCCATCCTCGCTCAACAGGCGCGCCGCGATGCTGCCGGCGTTTCCGAACCCCTGCACGGCGACCCGGGCTCCCTTGAGCACGATCTTCTTCTCGCGGCAGGCCTCGCGGGTGACGAACTGCACGCCGCGCGCCGTCGCCTCGTTGCGCCCCTGCGAGCCGCCGATCTGCAGCGGCTTGCCGGTGACGACACCGAGCTGGGTCGACCCCTTGGTCATGGAGTAGGTGTCCATGATCCAGGCCATGGTCTGGGCGTTGGTGTAGACGTCGGGGGCCGGGATGTCACGCTCCGGGCCGATGATGATGCTGATCTCCGAGGCGTAGCGGCGCGTCATGTTCTCCAGCTCGCGCAGCGACATCTGCTTCGGGTTGCAGACCACGCCTCCCTTGCCGCCGCCGAACGGGATGTTGACCGTGGCGCATTTCCAGGTCATCCAGGAGGCCAGCGCCTTCACCTCGTCGAGCGTGACGTCCGGGTGATAGCGGATGCCGCCCTTGGCGGGACCGCGGGCCAGGTTGTGCTGCACGCGGTACCCCTCGAACACCCGGATCGAGCCGTCGTCCATCTTGGTGGGGATCGAGACGACCAGCTGGCGCTTCGGTCTCTTGAGGACCTCGCGCAGCCACGGGTCGAGCTTCAGGTGCTCGGCCGCAGTGTGGAACTGGGCCTGCGCAATCTCGAACGGGTTCAATACTTCCTTGACCGCCGCGTTACCCATCGGGCCTGCCTCCTAAGGGGTCCGCGGCCGTCGTGTGGCCGGTCGGTCACCCCTCTGATATCCCCTCGAAATCGATGCCATCCTGTGCGGAACGCCCATGGTTTTACCACAAGGCACGCCCGAAATCCAGACGCGACGGCCGTTCAGGAGCGGGGGCTGCCGATCGGCTCGCCCCGCAGGGCCCGCAGGGTTCCGCCGTAGAGGTAGTCGCGGGTGTTCTCCAGGATGAGGCGGGGATCGATACGCCGCCGGGCCTCGCCCGACTCGATGGCCGCCCGGGCCACCGCCGCCGCCACCTCGGGAGCCCCCCGGAAATCGAGGGCCCTCGGCAGGATGTAGTCGGCCGACAGCTCGTAGTCCGGCACCAGATCGGCCAGCGCGTGCGCCGCCGCAATCTCCATGGCCGCGTTGATGTTGCGGGCCGCGACGTCGAGCGCCCCCCGGAAGATCCCGGGGAAGGCGATGGCGTTGTTGATCTGGTTCTTGTAGTCGGAGCGGCCGGTGGCGACCACACGGGCGCCGGCGGCGCGGGCCGCCTCCGGGGCGATCTCGGGCGTGGGGTTGGCGAGGGCGAAGATGATCGGCTCGGAACCCATCGCGCGGACCATCTCGGGAGTCACCAGGTTCGGGCCCGAGAGACCGATGAAGATCTCCCGGCCGCGCAGCGCCTCCGCGAGCCCCCCCTTGACCAGGACGCGGTTGGTGACCGCGGCGATCGCCTGCTTCTCCGGGTTCATGTCCGCCCGCCCTTCGTAGAGCGCCCCGTGGGTGTCGCACAGGATGACGTCGCGCACGCCGGCCTGCATCAGCAGGCGGGTGACGGCGGTGCCGGCCGCCCCCGCCCCGTTGACCGTCACCTTCACGGCGCCGATCTCCCGTCCGGTCAGCCGCAGGGCGTTCAGCAGCCCGGCCAGCACGACCACCGCCGTGCCGTGCTGGTCGTCGTGGAAGATCGGGATGTCGGTCTCGAGCCTGAGGCGCCTCTCGATCTCGAAGCAGCGGGGGGCCGCGATGTCCTCCAGGTTGACACCGCCGAGCGAGGGCTCGAGAGCCTTCACGATGGCGATGATCTCCTCCGTCTCCTGCGTGCCGAGGCAGATCGGGATCGCCTCGATCCCCGCGAAGGTCTTGAACAGGACGCACTTCCCTTCCATCACCGGAAGGGCCGCCTCGGGCCCGATGTTGCCGAGGCCCAGGACCGCCGATCCGTCGGTGATCACCGCCACCAGGTTCCCCTTGGTCGTGTAGTCCCAGACCGCCAGGGGATCGCGCACGATCTCGCGCACCGGGCAGGCGACCCCGGGGGTGGAGATGATCCGCAGGGTGTGCTCGTCCTTGAGCGGGATCTTGCTGACCACCTGGATCGCGCCGCGGTAGCGGCGGTGCAGCTCCAGCGCCTCGTCCCCGAGCGATCTCTCCTCGCTGCTGAAGGCGTGGTCGACGAGCGCCGCCTCCCCCTCGTAGACCAGGTGCTTGGTGCGCTCGCCGACGTACTCGGGGTCGACATCGGCGCGCGCCACGCCGAGGGCGACGGCGGCGCCGGCGACCGCCCTGGCGACGGCCGGGCCGACGCGCAGGTCCAGGACGCGCGGCACGATCCGGTCGGGACCGATCTCCTTGTCGGGGACGCGGGCGGCGATGGCGTCGGCGGCGGCGATCAGCATCTCGTCGTAGATGCGCGAGGCGCGCGCGTCGATCGCCCCGCGCAGGATCCCCGGGAAGGCGAGGGCCACGTTGAGCCCGTGACGGTAGTCGGCGCCCCCGGTCAGGGCGACCGCGGCGCCGGCCGCCTTCGCCGCCTCCGCCTCGATCTCCGGCTCCGGGGTCGCCAGGGCGAACACGATCCCCTTCGGCGCCATCGAGCGGATCATCGCCGGGTCGACGGTGCGGGCCGCCGACAGCCCGACGAACAGGTCGGACCCCTTGAGCGCGTCGGCGATCGTCCCCTGCCGCCCCCGGGGGTTGAGATCACGCGCCGCCGCCTCCTTGAAGCGGTTCATCCCCTCCCCGCGCCCCTCGCGGACGATGCCGTGCCGGTCGCACAGCGTGATCTCGGGCACCCCGGCCCGCCGCAGGAAGCGCGCCACGCTGATCCCGGCCCCGCCCGCCCCGGTGATGACGGCGCGAATCGAGCCGATCTCCTTGCCGACGATCCGGAGGGCGTTGCGCAGCGCCGCGAGGACGATCGAGCAGGCCCCTTGCATATCGTTGAAGAAGAACGGCACCGGCAGGTCGGCGTCGCTCATCCCCTCGAGGATCTCGAGCAGCTCGAACGAGCGGGGGGAGGCGACGTCCTCGATCGCGAAGCCGCCGAAGGTCGGCGTCAGGCACTGGATCATCCGGGCCAGGCGGGCCGGGTCGCGCTCGGTGGTGCAGAGCGGGAAGCCGTCGAGGCCGGCGAGGGTCTTGAGCAGGACCGCCTTACCTTCCATGACCGGCAGCGCCGCCCGCGGGCCGGCGTCGCCGTAAGAAAGGACCGACGACCCGTCGGTCAGGATCGCCACGGCATTGCCGCGCATGGTGTAGGTGAAGGACGACTCGGGATCGTCGCGGATCGCCAGGCACGGCTCGGCCACCCCCGGCGTGTAGACCAGGCTCAGGATGTACTCGTCCTTGATGGGAATCTTGCTTTCGATTCCCAGGAGGCCGCGGGCGCGACGGTAATGGTCGAGGACCTCGGTGGGGTCGCAGCGGGGGGATGGACGGGGCGCGCTCATCGCCCGCTCCTCCCCCGGCGACAGGGGCCGGCGCTCACGCGCCCTCCGCACGGGCCAGATGGAAGGCGAGGTTCTCGAGCTGGATCTTCAGGTCGACCGCCTTGAGAGTGATCCCGGCGCGCGCCCGGAGACGCGCCGGGGCGAAGTTGAGGACCGCGCGGATCCCCGAGCGGATCACCAGGTCGAGGGCCTTCTGGGCCGCCGCGGCCGGCACCGCCAGGACGGCGATGCTGACCCGTTCGCGTTTCGCGACCTCCGGCAGCCCCCGCACGTCGAGGACCGGGACGCCCCCCCGCGACGCCCCGCCGACCTTGCCTGGATCGCTGTCGAAGAGCGCCACGATCGAGAACCCTTCGCGGTTGAAACCGCCGTAGTCCGCGAGCGCCATCCCGAGGTTGCCCGCCCCCACGATCACCACCTTCCGGTTCCGGGTCAGCCCGAGAATCCGGACCAGGTTCCGTTTCAGATCGGCCACGATGTAGCCGACCCCCCGGACGCCGAACTCGCCGAAGCAGGCCAGGTCCTTGCGGATCTGCGCCGAGTTGAGATGGAAGCGGTCCGCCAGGGCGTGCGACGAGACACTCTGCACCCCGGCCTTCTCGAGGTCCTCGAGACAGCGCAGGTAGATCGACAACCTCTGAGCCGTGAGGTCGGAGATCGCCCCCCCGCGGGCGTATGCAGCGTCTTTGCCCGCGGGACGCCGCCACTTGGAGCCTCGTTTCACGCGGGCCTCATCGTAGTGGTCGCCTCCCCGCAAGTCAAGGCTGGGAGCCCTCTCGGCACCCACCCGTCCTGGAGCGGGACGCAGCGGGTCGCGCGGCCGTCTCGGAGCACGCCGTAAGCGCGCGCTCTTCACGCGCCGGCGTGCGAGAGTCGAGCGGCGCCGCGCCCGTCCGGCGGTTTGTGCCGATCCGGACGCGGCGACCGCGTGCCGCGCGATCCGCAGGCGGGCCGCCCCGATCAACCGAGGCGCTGCGCGAGCGCCAGCAGACCGGCGGGGAAGAGGCCGATCAGAAGCGTCGCCGCGGCGGCGATGGCGATGGCCATCGCCTCCGGCGGGGCGAGGCGGGTGGGGGCCGGCTCGGGGCCCGGGTCGCGCATGTACATCTGCACCACGATTCTCAGGTAGAAGAAAGCCCCCACGACCGAGGCCAGGAGCCCGACCGCCGCCAGGCCGTACATCCCCGCGTCGACGGCGCTCTTGAAGACGTAGAACTTCCCGACGAAACCGCCGGTCGGCGGAATGCCTGTGAGAGACAGCATGAAGACCGCCATGGCGGCCGCCAGGCCGGGACGGCGCTTCCCAAGGCCCGCGTAAGCCGCGATCCCGTATCCCTGGTCCCCTTCGCCGGCGCGTCCGAGGAGCGCCGCCACGGCGAAGGCGCCGATCGTCATGAAGGCGTACGCGGCGAGGTAGAAGAGCACGGTCGAGGGCCCCCGGCCGTTGCGTCCGCCGGCCGCCACCGCCACCAGCAGGTAGCCGGCGTTGGCGATGCTCGAGTAGGCGAGCATCCTCTTGATGTTCTGCTGGGCGAGCGCGACGATGTTCCCTAGGAGCATCGTCAGGACGGCGAGGAACGAGACGATGACGATCCACTGCTCCCGGATCTGCGCCTCGTGCAGCCCGACGGAGAGCACGCGCAGCAGCGCGGCGAAGGCGGCCGCCTTGGTGCCGGTCGCCATGAAGCCGGCCACGGGCGCCATCGCCCCCTGGTAGACGTCCGGGGCCCAGAAGTGGAACGGCACCGCCGCGATCTTGAAGCCGAGGCCGATCAGGAGGAGCGCCGCCCCGGCCAGCACCAGAGGGTCGAGCGGCACGTCGCGCGCCGACGCCAGGCGGGCGGCGATCCCCTGCAGATCGATCCGGCCGGTGACGCCGTAGAACAAGGCGATGCCGTACAGCAGGAAGCCGGTTGAGAACGCCCCCAGGAGGAAATACTTGAGCGCACCTTCGATGGCGTAGACCCGCTCGCGCGTGAAACCGGCCAGGACGTACAGGGAGATCGACAGG
>DASTNM010000479.1:0-3653 GCA_035762745.1 Candidatus Polarisedimenticolia bacterium | reverse complement strand
GACGCGCGGGTCCCGCAGACCGTAGTCCAGGATCTTCTCGTAGGCCGCGGCCGCCTCCTCGAAGCGCTCCTTCTCGTAAGCGTCGTTGCCCGCGGCAAACAGCTCCTCGGGTGAGGAGGCGCGCGCCGGCGCCGTTCCCGGGCCCGGGATCAGGAGCGCGACGAGCAGAACCGGGACGATCCGCCGGACCTTCACGACAGGCTCTTCTCGAGCGCAAGGAGCGTCTCCTCCGCCTGCGTCAGGGTGCGCCGCATCTCCTCCTGGCCGGAGGATGAGGGGGCGAAGCGGGCGTAATCACAGGCCTCGAGGCAGCGATGGAAGACGGCCCGCAGGTCGGCGGTGACGCCGCGCGCCACGAGCAGATCCTCGATGCGATCGTGCGTCAGGCCGGCCGCGGCGGTGTCGAACTTGTCGGCGACGTAGTCGGTCAGCGCCCCGGCGACCGCGGCGTAGAACTGGCGCGACGTCGGCGGGCTCAGCCGCCGGCGCGCCTCCTTCAGGCGCCGCGCCGCGGAGGCGCGCGCCCGGCGCTGGCGTCGCAGCCGCGCGCCGGCCAGGAGCGATCCGCGGCGGCGCGACACGACGAGGATCCCGAGGTCGGCGGCCAGCGGCATCAGGAGCAACGCCGCGAACAGCGGCGAGCGGTAGAACGGGCGCGAGCGATCGCGCAGGCCGTCCGGGGCCTGCCTGATGTAATGAATGTCCCGCCGCAACAGCCGCACATCGCTCTGCGCCACCGCCGGCGCCTGGGATCCCGGACGCTCCGCCCCGCGCGCCACCTGGATGGAGATCGGCTGGCTGGTGACGCTCCGGTACTCGGCGCTCTTGGGGTCGAAGAAGGAGAAGGTGATCGGCGGGAGCGTCTGGCTCCCGGGCGCCAGCGGGATCAGAACGTAGTCCCAGACCTTCTCGCCCCGGAGCCGCTCTCCCTGGATCGAGCTGTTCGAGGTGACCTTCGGGGTGTACTGCTTGAAGTCGCTCAGCTCCGGCAGCGGCGGCGTGGTGACGGAGTTGAGGTTCCCCTCCCCCACGATTCTCACCTTGAGCCCGATGGCGTCGTTGACCTGCGCCTCCTTGCGGTCGGCGTTGAGCGTCAGAGTGAAGTTTCCGACGGCGCCGGTGAAGCCGGCCGGCTTCGATTCCAGAGGCAGCGGCCGCACGCTGATCGTCACCGGGTCGCTGCGCCGCACGATCGACTCGGTCGGCGTGAAGAAGAACGACTCGATCGGATCCTGGCTGCGGCGTCTTACCTGAAGCTGGTAGGCGATCGGCGGGATCGTCAGGGTCCCGCTGCTGGTCGGGAAGAGCGCCCGCTTCATCAGCGTCCCCTCCACGTAGGTGGCCTCGCCAATCTGCACGCGACGCGTCTGCAGGCTCTCCGGCAGCGTGATCTCCTCGGCCCAGAAGCCGGGGAAGGTCGGGCTCTCCTTGAGCCCCAGGTTCAGGATCTCGGTCTGGGTGTCCAGGAGCACCCGCAGCGTCACCTGCTGGCCGACGAAGACCGAGCGCTCGTCGACCTCGGCCCGCACGCGCACGTCGGGGCCGCCGCCCGCGGCGACCCCCGGGGCGGCGCCCGAAGGTCGTCCCGGCGCCGGCGGCCGGGGGGCTCCGCCGCCGGTCGGTCCGGGTCCCGCTGGTGTCCCGGGCGCGCCGCGTCCTCCCCCGCCGGGGCGGACCTCGACGTCGATCGATTGCGTGCGGTAGGTCCGCCCCTGCACCAGGAGACCGAGCGACGGGATCGTCCGGGTGCCGCTCCCCTTCGGGCGCAGGACGTAGCCGTAGGTGCGCGAGGCCGAGGTGCGGCCGTTGATCCACTGAAAGCGGGTCGAGACCGACGGCCCCGCCACCACGTCGAACTCGTCCATGGTCGAGAGGTCCGGGGGCGCCGCCTGGTCGATGGACGACGCGACGATCTCGACGCTGAGACTGACGTCCTCCCCCTCCGCGATGCTCGTCCTGTCGACCGAGGCGCGCACGCGCACCTCCTGGGCCAGGGCCACGCCCGGCCCGGCCAGACCGATCAGAGCGATCGCCAGGAGGGCCCGCCTCACCAGTCCTTCTCCGGCTCGCGCTGTTCGGGAACGGTCGCCTGGGCGTGCTTCTTCATCCCCTCCCTCTCCTCCTCGCGCAGGGCGTCGAGGATCCGCCGGGCCTCCTCCTGGGACATCGCCCCTCCCTGCGGCGGCGGCTTCTGCGGCTGATCCCCCGGCTTCGCCTGCCCCTGACTCGCGGGCGAGGGCTGCTCCTGGGGCTTCTTGTCCTGCGGCTTGTCGTCCTGCTTCTTGTCCGGCTGCGGCTGCTTCTTCTGCTGCTCCTGCATGAGCCTCAGGGCGAGCTCGAGATTGCGCTTGGCGTCCCGATCGTCCGGCCGCACGCGCAGCGCCTGCACGTAGGCGTTCACGGCGTCCTGGAGCTTCCCCTGCAGCAGGAGGGCGTTCCCGCGGTTGTAGGTGGCCGCCTGAGCCAGGGCCCGGTCGGGGGCCGCCTGGGCCCGCAGATACTCCTCCACCGCCTTGTCGTACTCACCCTTGCGGAACAGGACGTTGCCGATGTTGTAGTGCAGCTCCGGCGCCGCGGGCCGGGCCGCCTGGGCGTCGGTGTACTTGCGGAGCGCCTCGTCGTACTGTTTCTGCGCGTACAGCCGGTTCCCCTCGTTGTTGCTCGAGGCCGCCCCGTCGGCCCGGGCCGGGGAGGGGGCCAGGAGCGCGAGCAACGAGAGGGCCAGGGCCGCGCCGGCGCCGGGTCTCATGCCGCCTCCTCCCGCCGCTCCCCCGGACCGGCCGCGCCGGTCCGCGTCCGCTCGGAGATCGCGGCCTCGAGGCCGAGCAGGAGGAGGGCCAGAAGGAGCGGCCACTGGTAGCGCTCCTCGAAGGCGGTCTGCAACCGGGCCGACAGGGTCCTCTGGTCCATCTTCGCGATCTCCTCGTAGATCCGCCGCAGCTCAATCCCCTCGGTGCTGGCGCGGAAATACCTCCCGCCGGTGCGCAGCGCCATCGACTCCAGGGCGCTCTCCCCCAGGCGGCTGGTCACTTTGCGCCGGTCGTGATCCTCTTTATACCCCACGACGTCGCCGCGCGCATTGCGCAAAGGGATCGGCTCGCCGCTCGGGCTGCCGATGCCGACGGTGAAGATCGTCACCCCCTCGTCGCGGGCGGCGCCCACCGCCGTCTCGACGTCCCCTTCATGGTCCTCGCCGTCCGTGATCAGGATCAGGACCTTGTAGCGCCTCTGGCTCGAATCGAAGGCGCGTGTGGAGGTGCGGATCGCCTCGGCGATCGCCGTGCCGCGGATCGGAATCAGGTCGGTGTCCAGGACGTCGACGAAGAGGCTGGCGGCGCTGTAGTCGAGGGTCAGGGGGCAGGCGACGTAGGCCGCTCCCGAGAAAGCGACCAGCCCGACCCGGTCCCCCTGCAGGAGGTCGATCAGCGACGACACCGCCGCGCGGGCCTGCGCCAGCCGGTTCGGCTTGACGTCCTCCGCCAGCATGCTCAGCGAGGTGTCGACCGCCACGATCACGTCGACGCCGCGACGGCTCAAGGTCTCGAGCCTGGCGCCCCACTGAGGCCGCGCCAGGGCCAGGATCAGGAAGAGGCAGGCGGCGACCACCAGGACCGCCTTGATCACCCGCCTCTCGGTGCTGGCGCTCGAGGACA
>DASTNM010000478.1:0-2363 GCA_035762745.1 Candidatus Polarisedimenticolia bacterium | reverse complement strand
CCTGCGAGGCGTTGCGGCGGTCACGGCGATCCTCCTCCTGGCGGCCGGGGCGGCCTTCTCCCGATCGGGCGATGCGCCCGGCGTCCCAGAGTCGCCGAGCCCATCGAGCAAGAAGGGCGCGCCCTCCGGCGGGCCGGCCGTTTCCACCCTTGGCGCTCCCGCGCCGGTCCCGCCGTCGGCCCTGCGTTTCGCCCCGCGGGCCCGCCGCCTGACCACCTACACCAACGTGGTACGCCTGGAGATCACGACGCGCGACGTGACCTTCGAGGCCCCCCCGGCCTACCAGCAGAGTTTCGCCTTCTGGAGCGGCAGGATGAAGGGGGAGACGAAGATCGAGTTGTTCGAGTTCCAGACCCTCACGCAGGAGCGCGCCGGCGAGGGCACGGTGCCGTTCAAGCGGACCCTGCCGCGCTTCCAGGTGGAGCTGCAGAAGCAGGGAGGCCCCCCCCAGGAGCCTTACGGCACGCTGCAGAGTGACGTGACGAGCCTCGCATGGGAGGGTACGCTCGACGCGTTCGGAAACGTCAAGGAGATTCACCGCGTGGCCGGGAAGGAGAACCCCGAATTCGCCGACCTCGGCCTGGAGCAGATCGAGTCGGTCTTCCCGCGGGCCGGCGAGCCGAAGGAGATTCCGGTCGGCGCCGGGTTCACCGAGAGCGGCCGGTTCCCGCTTCCGACCCCACTGCACATCAAGGGGCTGGAGAAAGTCGGCATGGTGATGACCCGGGAGTACCGGCTGCGCGACGTCAAGGGAGAGGTGGCGACTTTCGACGTCACGGTGAGCTACGCCAACGACCCGGCCACCCCCGTCACCGCCCCGGGCACGACGTGCGTCATCGCCGGCGGCGGCAAGGGAGAGCTGGTCTTCGAAACGCGGCGCGGCGTCTTCCTGAGCAGCCGGCTGCCGACCACCATGACGATCGACATCAAGGCGCCGCTTCGACCCCTTCCCGACAAGCCGGAGACCGCCACCCCGGGAGCGGCAACGACGCACATGACGATCGACCTCCTGCTGAGCGCCGAGCAGACCGCGAAGAGAGTCTGGGGAGAAGAAGAGGACTAGGAGGGCCGGCGGCGGTCCGGGTGGGCCGTCTCCTAGGGTCGCTCGGCGCCGCGCCCCAGGGCCGCCAGGTCCCAGGCCTCGAGGATCCACCCGCCGTTGGCCCCCTCCGTTGCCAGCAGGACCAGATCGCGGATGCCATCCCCCGTCAGATCGACCGCCACCGGCCGTGAGGCGGCGAGGAGCCCCTCGACCTCGAAGGGGAACCCTTTCAGCGGCTGGCCGGTCGTCCTGAGGCCGATGAGCCGCAGATAGGCGACCCCGGAGTAGACGTCGCTCCGTGCCTGGATCAGATCGGGACCGCGCGCGCCATCGAGATCGGTGACCAGCCACGGCGAGAGATCGAGCGCCTGCGAGCGCAGGAAGTCCCGGTGGATCGTCAGCGGGAATCCCGCCGGCGGCGTTCCCAGGAAATCGAAGGCATTGAGCAGCCCGCCGTCCTGCAGCACGATCTCGGGCCGGCCGTCACCGGTCAGATCCGCCAGCACCGCCCCCCACGAATCGCCGCTCTGTAGCGTGCGCTGCCACCACGGCACGAAGGCGGTTCCGTCTGCGTGCAGCACGCGCAGCTCGGCGGGCATCGGCGGGCCGCCGGGAGACGGCTCGCCGGTCCCGAGCAGATCGCCCGAGAACGGCAGTGTCGCCTGCACAATCTCGGGGCGGCCGTCGGGGTCGCGGTCGAGGTCGGCCACCGCCGGCGCCTGCCGGTCGATCACTTCCGGAAGCGATATGGGGAATCCGGCCAGCGCGCGGCCGTCACCCGAGAGGGCGACCAGTCGAGGGGCGAAACCGCTCTCGGCGGCAATCAATTCCGGGCGGCCGTCGCCGTCGAGGTCGGCCGCCGTCAGGTCGGCATTGAGCCCGTGTGTCCAGCCGTAGGCGTCGGGGCCGAAGCGGTAAGGCCATCCCTGCAGCGGTTTCCCGCCGCCGTCGAACACCTGGACGTCGCCCTGGCTCATGCCACGCGCCACCTCCATCCTCCGGTCGCCGTGGAGGTCGGCCAGGAGGGTGCCGGCCGCAGAGCAGGTGTAGTACCCCCACCCCGGCGGGCAGATCTCGACCGGCCAGCGGTCCACCACGCTGCCGTCGGCGTGGAAGGCATAGAGAAAGTTTCTGCGAGGGGAGCCGTCCAAAACGACGCAGGGGGGGCCGTCCGAGACGACGCGAGGGGGGCCGTCCGAGACGACGCAGAGGACAATCTCCGGGGACCCGTGGCCGTCGAGGTCCCCCACGCCGGGAGCGCCGACGGGGTAGGCCGGCTGCGGCAGGTCGTCGAAAGTGTGCGGCGGCCGCCAGCCCGGCA
>DASTNM010000477.1:0-2361 GCA_035762745.1 Candidatus Polarisedimenticolia bacterium | reverse complement strand
CAGGCGGTGCCGCTGATCAAGGCCGAGGCGCCGCTCGTCGGCACCGGCATGGAGCAGATCACGGCGCGCGACTCGGGCGCGGTGGTCAGCTGCCAGCGCGACGGCATGGTCGACTACGTCGACTCGCAGCGCATCATCATCCGCGTCTCGGGCGAGGGTTACGGACTCACGGGGCGCGCCCACGAGGACTTCGGGGCCGACATCTACAACCTGACCAAGTTCAAGCGCAGCAACCAGAACACCTGCATCAACCAGAAGCCGGTGGTGCGTGTGGGTCAGAAGGTCCGCCGCGGCGACGTCCTGGCGGACGGGCCCTGCACCGACATGGGGGAGCTGGCGCTGGGGCGCAACGTCCTGGTCGCCTTCATGCCGTGGCGCGGCTACAACTTCGAGGACGCCATCCTGGTCTCCGAGAAGATGGTCACCGACGACTACTTCACCTCGATCCACATCGAGGAGTTCGAGATCGAGGCGCGCGACACCAAGCTGGGACCGGAGGAGATCACGCGCGACATCCCCAACGTCTCGGAGGACTTCCTCAAGGACCTGGACGAATCGGGCATCATCCGCATCGGCGCGCACGTCCGGCCCGGGGACATCCTGGTCGGCAAGGTGACGCCGAAGGGGGAGACCCAGCTGACGCCGGAGGAGAAGCTGCTACGGGCCATCTTCGGGGAGAAGTCGGGCGACGTGCGCGACGCCTCCCTCACCACCCCGCCCGGCATCGAGGGGACGGTGGTGGACGTCAAGATCTTCTGCCGCAAGGGGGTCGAGAAGGACGGACGGGCCCTGTCGATCGAGCAGGAGCAGATCGGCCGGATGGAGAAGAACCTCAACGACGAGACCCGCATCCTCAAGGAGGAGAACCGCAACCGGATCACCGAGATCCTCACCGGCCGCAAGCTGAGCGAGCCGCTGACCGAGAAGCGCAAGAAGAAGGAGCTCCTGCCCAAGGGGACGATCCTGGAGCCGGAGGTGATGGCCCGCCTCACGGTCGACGACCTCATGCGCATCGAGTTCGACTCACGCAAGGGCGAGCAGGAGGAGATCCGCGAGATCGAGGAGCGGACCGAGCGCAAGATCCAGATCCTGCGGCGCCTGCACGAGGAGAAGATCGCCCAGCTCAAGAAGGGGGACGAGCTCTCTCCCGGCGTGATCAAGCTGGTCAAGGTCTTCGTCGCGATGAAGCGCAAGATGTCGGTGGGCGACAAGATGGCCGGCCGGCACGGCAACAAGGGGGTGATCGCCCGCATCCTCCCCCAGGAGGACATGCCCTATCTGCCGGACGGCACGCCGGTGGAGATCGTCCTCAATCCGCTGGGCGTCCCGTCGCGCATGAACGTCGGCCAGATTCTGGAGACGCACCTGGGCTGGGCGGGAAAGGCGCTCGGAATGCACTTTTCGACCCCGGTGTTCGACGGGGCCACCGAGAAGGAGATCAAGGATTATCTCAAGAAGGCCGACCTGCCGCTCACCGGCAAGACGCCGCTGTTCGACGGCAAGAGCGGCGAGCCGTTCGACCAGAAGGTCTGCGTGGGGTACATCTACATGATGAAGCTGTCGCACCTGGTGGACGACAAGATCCACGCCCGCTCCATCGGGCCCTACTCCCTGATCACGCAGCAGCCCCTGGGCGGCAAGGCCCAGTTCGGCGGCCAGCGTTTCGGCGAGATGGAGGTCTGGGCCCTGGAGGCCTACGGCGCGGCCAACATTCTCCAGGAGCTTCTGACCGCCAAGTCGGACGACGTCTACGGTCGGACCAAGATCTACGAGGCGCTGGTGAAGGGGGAGACCACGGTCGAACCCGGGCTTCCTGAATCGTTCAACGTCCTGGTGCGGGAGCTGCAGAGCCTGTGCCTGGACATCGAGCTGAGAGCCGGCGGCGGCGCCGCCGGGACCGGCACGACAGGAGGAGGTGCTCGATGAGACCCTACACCGAAGGGTTCCGGCCGATGAGCAAGAGCTCCCCCTTCTCGGACAAGGCACGCACCATCAACGACTTCGAGTCCATCCGCATCTCCCTGGCCTCGCCGGAGAAGATCCGCTCGTGGTCGTACGGCGAGGTGACCAAGCCCGAGACCATCAACTACCGCACCTTCAAGCCGGAGCGGGACGGCCTGTTCTGCGCCAAGATCTTCGGCCCGGTCACCGACTGGGAGTGCCTGTGCGGCAAGTTCAAGAGGATGAAGCACCGGGGCATCATCTGCGACAAGTGCGGCGTCGAGGTCACGCAGTCGAAGGTCCGGCGCGAGCGCATGGGCCACATCGAGCTCGCGAGCCCGGTCGCGCACATCTGGTTCCTCAAGTCGCTGCCGTCGCGCATCGGCCTGATGGTCGACATGACGCTCAGGGACCTCGAGC
>DASTNM010000476.1:0-11822 GCA_035762745.1 Candidatus Polarisedimenticolia bacterium | reverse complement strand
ATGTAATCGCGGTTGTTGACCAGGAAGGTGTCGATGTCCCTGGCGTCCGAGGTGTAGGTGCCGTCCGCGCCGTTCACCTGCGACAGGTCGAAGTTCGGCACCCCGAACGACATCACGTGCAGGTGGATCTCGTTCTCACCGCCGATCAACCCCTGGCAGGTCCCGGAGGTCGCCGGGGCCTTCGGGCAGATCGCCTGCGTGAGGCGGGTCAGGAGGTTGCCGGGCGAGACGTTGCCTCCCCGCTCGATCAGGTCGTTCTGCGTGCAGACGTCGGTGGAGGCGGCGTCCTGCATCAGGATGCGCGCCCCGCGCGCCACGCCGTCCATCGGCAGGCTGTCGACCCGGAAACGGGTGGCGGCGTAATGCCGGGTGAGAGTAAAGCCGAGCGTGCTCGGATCGCCGGCCACCACGCCGGCGACGACGTTGCCGTGCGTGCCGCTGCCGGACAGCGGCGAGTCGCAGGTGAAGCCGTTGCCGCTGTCACCACCCTCCGGGACCGCCTGGATCGAGTGCACCTTGCGGTGGCTCGGGCCGACCCCGACCGCTCCTTCAGGCGAGCTGCTGGTATGGGCGAACTGGACCGAGTCGAGAGAGATGCCGTTGTCGGTCACACCCACGATCTGCGGCGGCACCGCGTCGAGACCGTTGTTCACGCGGATGCGGTCACCGTTGGTGTCGATGCCGCCTCCGTCCACACCGACGTCCTGGTATGGCTTCTGGAACGGCAGGTTTTCCTTGACGTTCCCGACCATGGCGACGACGGGGATATCGGTGTTCTGGAGGAGGTACTCCGTGGTCTCCCAGATGTCCTGGACGCGCGACAGCCTGGCGATCGCGTTCAGCCTGGAGAAATGCGCCGTCACCAGGAACGTCAACCCGTCGAGCGCCCGCCCGTCGGCCACTTTGCCGGCCGGCCCGGCCACCTTCAACAGTTCCTGGTGGGCCTCCTCCGGCTTCGTGCCGGGGAAGAAGCGGACATTGAGCCGAAAGTCTTCACTCCGGGCACGCTTGGCCTCGATCATCGGCGTCTCGCCGACACGCTTGTCGAGGCGGAACATCGGGTCCCAGCGGAAGGCGGCCTCGAGGACGGGGGAGGCGGCCAGCGCCTCGACCGCCGAGGCCGGCACCTCGACCAGCGCCGCCCGGCTCTCCATCAGTCCATGCGAGCGGACCCCCAGCTTTGCGAGGTCGGCCAGGACGTCGTCCATCGAGCGGCCCCGGAGGGCGTCTTCCGAGATCTGGATGGCGTTGAAGCCGGCCCCGATCTCGCCCCGCTGCCCACCCCTTCTCAGGGCATGCGCCGTGGCGGCGTCGGAGGCGTAAAGCGGCGCCTTCTTGCGCAGCTCACCGATCCGCGCCGGGTTCACCCAGCCGAGCGGCGTGTCGATCGACTGCGCCTTCTCCTGCGCGGGGACCTCCCATGTCTCCTTGAGACTCGCGAGCGGCGCCCGGCCTGCCGGGCGCTCGACCCCGACCGGATGGAAGATCTTGTTGTCGGCATCGGCCTCGACCTTGCGCATGTCGACGACCTGCCGGCCGTTGTCGCCGCTCATCGGGCCGCGTCCGGCCCAGGTGGCGAAACTGAAGATCGCGAGCGATCCGAAGACGGCGATGAGCGCGCACGTCACGCTGGCCAAGGATCGGCGCCTCAGGTTTTGACCCACGGTACCCTCCCCTCGCAGGATGAAGATTCCCCGAAAATGGCTGGATGTGGCAGTTGTGCCTCTGAATACCGCTTCCGTCGGGGCCACATGATCGGCGCGCCCCGGGAGGATCCCGGGGCCGGCCGGGCGTACCGACGTTGATGTTTCGGCATGTACGACGAAACCGGCCATCTGTCAACCCGAATCGGTCGACGAAGCGCAAGTCGTATCCCGGGGGACGGCAGGGCTCCGAAGGGGGCCGCCCGCCGGGCTTCCACGGGATACCCCGGCCCTAAGCGCTTTCCCGTGAACGAGAAGATGCTCCGGCGGCGGTGGCGGCGGGTCGCGGCGATGAGGGGTGGAGAATGTTCCGGCAATGCTTCGACAGCAACCAACCGGGTGGTCGGTAGGCCGGGCTCCGGCCGGTCAGCGTTTCACGGGGTGGTGCGCGTTGACGGTCCGGACCGCCTCCTCGAAGATATCGAGGCCCTGCTCGAACAGGGAGCGATCGATGTTCAGGGGGGGCTGGAAGCGGGAGAACCAGGAGATGCTGTCGGCGATGTAATAAAGGCCGCTCTTGAGGCAGAGCCGGTTCACCTCCGCGGCCGCCTCGAAGTTCTTCTCCTGTGTCTTGCGGTCCTTGACGAACTCGGCGGCGAGCCACAGCCCCTTGCCGCGCACCTCCCCGACGACCGGGTAGCGCTCCTGCATCTGTTGCAGCCGCTGCAGGCCGTACTCACCCAGGGAGGTGGCATGCTCGAACAGTCGGTCGCGGTACAGGATCTCTATCGTCTTGAGGCCGGCGGCGCAGGCGGCCGGGTGCCCGGCATAGGTCCCGGCGAGGAAGGCGTGCGCCTTGTCCATCATCTTCCCCTCCGCCGCCACGGCGGCGATCGGCATCGAGCCGCCCGACAACCCCTTGCCGATCACCAGGAGATCCGGCTCGACCCCCCAGTGCTCGAGGGCCCACATCTTGCCGCAGCGCCCGAAGCCGCTCTGCACCTCGTCGATGCACAGGTACCAGCCGTGCCGATCGCACATCTCCCGCAGCCCCGGCAGGAAATCGTCGGGCGGCACCCAGACCCCCGCCTCCCCCACCACCGGCTCGACCAGCACACCGGCGATCTGCGAGGCGGGGACCTCGTAGGTCAGAATCATCTCTTCGATGAACTCGAGCGTGGCCCGCCCCGCTCCACCCCCGGTGCGTGAACGGAGCGGCGTCCGCAGCGCGTAGGGGTAGGGGGCGTAGACGAAGCCGTTGACCAGGGGCGCCACGTCCTCGCGGACTTCGGAGTTCAGCGGTCCCGCCGCCATGGCGCCATAGGACAGGCCGTGGTACTGGCCGAAAAAGGACAGGACGAAGGGGCGGCCGGAGGCGCGCCGCATCAGCCGAAGCGCCGCCTCGACCGCCTCGGTGCCGGTGGTCAGGAAGAGGACCTTGTTGGTGCGCTTCGGGCAGACCGCCAGGAGCTTCTCGGCCAGCTCGAGGCGCTGCAGGCTGTTGCCGGCGCTCGTCCAGCAAGTGACCCCGGCCTGGCGCATCATCGCGTTGACCGCCTCGACCACCTCCGGATGGCAGTTGCCGATGTTGTTGGTCCCCCACCCCGACCCGAAGTCGATGTAGCGGTTGCCGTCGACGTCCTCGATCAGCGACCCGGCCGCGCTTTTGGCGATGAAGACGCGCTCGTCGAAATCGCCGTAGGCCCCCTCCGGGAAGAGGACCTTCTCGCGCTGGGCCAGGCGCCGGGTCTCGGGGCCCGGCGGCGACGTTTTGATCAGTGAAACCCTCGGCCTGTCGGACATGGCGTGACTATACCACGGTCAATGAACCCGGCGCGCCGGGCGGTTGAGCCACACCTCCACCTCGCCGGCCAGCCGGCGCAGGCGCTCGGGGTCGGCGGCGGCGAGGTCATGCGCTTCCCCGGGATCGTGCTCCACGTCGTAGAGGGCGTGCCGTCCGTCCGATCCCCAGTGGATCTTGTAGCCGCCGTGGCGCAGGGCCACCAGCTTGCGGTCGAAGCGCGACAGATCCTTGGTGGGGAAGAGATCCCGCATCACCTGCAGGAACTCGACCGGTGGGCCGACGAATTCGCCGATGATCGGCCCGTCGGCGCTGCGGCCGGACCCGGCGATGCCGGCTCCCGGGAGCGGCAACGCCTCGATCGTCACTCCCGGCGGCGGCGCCACGCCCGCCAGCGCCAGAAGCGTCGGGTAGAGGTCGTGCATCTGCACCTGCGACTCGATCCGCCGGCCGGCGGCGACCCGTTTCGGGTAGCGCAGCAGGAGCGGGACGCGCAGCAGCGTGTCGTGCACGCTCAGCTTGTGATCCATCATGCCGTGATCGCCGAGGTTCTCGCCGTGGTCCGCCGCGACCACGACGACCGTCTCGTCGATCAGCCCGAGCTCCCGCAGGAGCGCCACCATCTCCCCCGCCCGCCGGTCGGCGTAGGCGATCTCGCCGTCGTACAGATCGCTCAGGATCGCCAGGTCCACCGGCTGGAGGTCGGAGGCGCCGACGATGAAGCGCATGTCCTCCGGATGCCCCAGACGGCTCAGCCGCGCGACCCGCTCCGGGTCGACGCCCGGCCGCAGCAGCCGCGAGCGCTCCGGCTCGGGGGGGTTGTACGGCATGTGAGGCTCGAAATAATTGATGAAGATGAAGAACGGCTGCCGGCGGGCCTCCTGGTTTCCCTGACGCCAGCGCAGGAGACGCTCGGCCCGCTGGTTGCTCAGGGCCGCGCCGCTATCCTCCCCTTCGGGAGGCAGGTCCCGCCAGGTCTCGGAGTAGGTGTCGAAGCCCTGCTGGAAGTTGTACTTCTCTCCCAGCCAGGGGTTGCCGCTGAAGCCGGCGGTCCGGTACCCGGCGTCACGCAGCGTCTCGGCCAGCGTCACCGCGGAGTCCGGCAGCCGCAGAGAGCCGCAGTCGGTCCGGTGCAGCGACGGGTACTGCCCGGTGAACAGGCTGGCGTGCGCCGGCACCGTCCAGGGGGCGGGGGAGAAGGTCGCCCCGTAGACCGTCCCCTCGCGCGCCAGCGCCGCCATCGCCGGCGCCGTCGGCCTCTCGTAGCCGTTGAACGGGAAGCGGTCGGCACGCGCCGTGTCGATTACCAGCAGCAGGATGTTCGGCCGGGCGGGGACGCCGCAGCCGACGGTCACGGAGAGCGCGAGGGCAATAGCGGCAAGAGCGGTGGCGAGCTGTCTCTGACGCAAGGCGGCCGGCATCGTAGCACCCGGCCCCGCCACCGTCAAACCGACGCGACCGACCTTGACACTCCGCGGGGGCTCGGCCAGAATGCTTCTTCATCCGAACGCCCTGTCGCAGAAGGAGAAACGCCGCCATGGCCCGCTCGCCGTTTCCACCCGACTACCCGGGCGATTACCCCCGGATCACGACGCCGCTCCCCGGCCCGAAGGGGAAGGAGATCATCGCCCGCGACGCCCGGACCGTGTCGCAGAACCTCAGCAAGGATGTCCCTCTGGTCGTGGCGCGGGCGCAGGGGATGGTGGTCGAGGATGCCGACGGCAACCGCTTCCTCGACTTCGCGGCCGGGATCTCGACCGTCTCGACCGGGCACTGCCATCCCGAGGTGGTGCGGGCGATCAAGGAGCAGGCCGAGAAGCTGATCCACATCTGCTACACCGACTTCTTCTACCCGGTCTACATCGACCTGTGCGAAGAGCTGGCGCGCCTCGCGCCGATGAGCGGACGCAAGCGGGTCTTCCTGACCAACTCGGGGGCGGAGGCGGTGGAGACCGCCGTCAAGCTGGCGCGGGTGCGCACCGGACGGTCGAAGGTCGTCGGCTTCTTCGGGGCGTTCCACGGGCGGACCTACGGGGCGATGACGCTGACGGCGAGCAAGCCGGTGCAGCGCAAGGGATACGGTCCGTTCGTGCCGGACGTCCTGCACACGCACTACGCCTACTGTTACCGCTGCCCGGTGAACCGCCGGCCCGAGAGCTGCGCCGTCGAATGCCTCGATCTGCTGACCGAGAGCTACTTCCACCACTCGGTCCCGCCCGAGGAGGTGGCGGCGGTGATCGTCGAGCCGGTGCAGGGGGAGGGCGGCTTCATCCCGCCGCACCGCGACTTCCTGCCGAAGCTCCAGGATCTCTGCCGGAAGCACGGAATCTTGTTAATCGCCGACGAGGTGCAGTGCGGCATGGGGCGGACCGGCAAGATGTTCGCCCTGGAGCACTACGGCATCGACCCCGACATGATCATCCTGGCGAAGGGGATCGCCTCGGGGATGCCGATCTCGGCGGTGATCGCGCGCGACGACGTCATGAAGTGGAACGACGGCGGGCACGGCTCGACCTTCGGCGGCAACCCGGTCTCCTGTGCCGCAGCGCTGGCGACGCTGCGGCTGCTTCAGGACGGGTTGATCGAGAACGCCGGGAAGGTCGGCGCGCGGCTGATCGAGAAGCTGCAGGGGCTGCAGAAGAAGCACCGGAGGATCGGCGACGTCCGGGGGCTGGGCCTGATGGTCGGGATCGAGGTGGTGCAGGACGCCGACTCGCGGCAGCCGGCTCCCGAGGTGCGCCACCGCGTGATCGAGAAGGCGTTCGAGCGCGGGCTGCTGACGCTTCCCTGCGGCGCCTCGACGATCCGCCTGTCGCCGCCGCTCGTGGCGCGCGAGACGGACGTCGACAAGGCGGTCGCCATCCTCGACGCCGCCTTCGCCGAGGCCGGTTGAGCGCCGCAACATCCCCGCTGCCCGGCCCGCGCCATTCTCCCGAATCCTGTCGGGCCGTTACCGTCAGCCGCCCGCGGCGGCGCCGGCGGCGGGAGACTGCCCCGGGGCCGACTCGGCGTACATCTCCTCGATGAGCGGACGGTAGCGCTCCTCGATCGCCTTGCGCCGGTACTTGAGGGTCGGCGTCACCTCGCCCGCCTCGACGGTCAGCTCCCGCTCCAGGATGACGAAGCGCTTGATCTGCTCGTGACGCGCCAGGCGCTCGTTGACGCGGGCGATGCGGCGCTCGAACAGGTCGCGAACGCGCGGGTGGCGCAGCAGGGCGCCAGGGTCGGCGTAGGTGATCTTCTTGAGCGCCGCGTAGCTCCGGACCTGGTCGAAGTTCGGCACGATGAGCGCCGCGATGAAGTGGCGGCGGTCCCCGACCAGGACCGCCTGGCCGATGAAGCGGTCGGTCTTGAGCAGGTTCTCGATCGGTTGCGGGGCGACCATCTTGCCGCCGGAGGTCTTGAGGATCTCCTTCTTGCGATCGGTGATCACCAGGCAGCCGTGCTGGTCCAGGCGGCCGACGTCGCCGGTGCGGAACCAGCCCTCCAGCAGCGCCTCGCGGGTCGCCTCCTCGTCGCGGAAGTATCCTTTCATCACCGACGGGCCGCGCGTCAGGATCTCTCCATCCTCGGCGATCCGCACCTCGACCCCCTCGACCGGCCTGCCGACGGACTCGAAGCAGACCGATTCGGGCCGGTTCACGGCGATGACCGGCGAGGTCTCGGTCAGGCCGTAGCCCTGCAGGATCAGGATCCCGAGACCGTGGAAGAACTCCGCAATCTCCGGCGACAGCGGGGCCCCGCCGGAGATGAAGAATCGCAGCCGCCCTCCCAGGCGGGCCCGCAGGCGGGAGTAGATCAGCCGATCGGCGATGCGGAAGCCGGCGCGCAGCAGGGCCGTCGGCCGCTTGCCGGTCAAGGTCAGGTGGGCGTGGCGCCGCGCCGTGGCGAGGGCCCAGAAGAAGATCGGCCGACCCGGCGCGCCCAGGGCGGCCCCGGTGTCGAGGATCCGCCGGTGCATCTTCTCGAACAGGCGCGGCACGCCGCAGGCGATCGTCGGGCGCACCTCCTTCAGGTTCTGCGGCACCGCCTCGATCGACTCGGCGTAGGCGATCGTCGCGCCGCGGTAGAGGTAGCAGTACTCGACCGTCCTCTCGTAGATATGCGACAGCGGCAGGAACGACAGGCAGAGGTCGCTCGACACGAACGGGATGGCGGCGCAGCAGGCCTTGACGTTGTGCAGGAAGTTGCCGTGCGTCAGCATCACCCCCTTGGGGACGCCGGTGGTGCCGGAGGTGTAGATGATGCTGGCCAGATCGTCGAGGGTGACGGCCGCCACGGACCTTTCGTAAGCCTCCGGGTCGATGGCGGACTCCTCTCTTCCCAGGCCGGCGAGGTCCTCCCAGGCGATGACGTTCTCTGGGAGCGGCGCTCCCGGATCGAAGGCCACGACCGTGCGCAGGGCGCCGAGCCGCCCGCGGATCTGCTGAATCTTGGCCAGCTGATCCCGGCTGGAGACGACGACGGCGACCGCCTCCGAGTTGGCGAGGATGAATTCGACCTGGTCGGCCGGGAGGGTCGGGTAGATCGGTACGGTGGCGGCGCCGGCCGACAGGATGGCGTAGTCGGTGGCGGTCCATTCCGGCCGGTTCTCGGAGAGCAGCGCGACGCGGTCTCCCGGGGCCACGCCGAGCCGTTTCAATCCGAGCGCCAGGTGGCGGATCCGCTCGCAGAGGTCCTGCGTCGGGATCGCCCGCCACACCCCCTCATCCTTGTAGAGGAGCTGGCGCGACGAGCGGTACTCGGATAGCAGCTGCCGCGGGATGTCGCAGAGAGTCCTGACCTCCATCGGCGGAAGTCTATCAGAGTGGCCGGGTCAGGGGATCCCGAGGTGCTCCGCGATCTGCTGCACCGAATCCTTCAGCTTCGGCTGCAGATCCCGCAGCCGGTCGAGGAGGGTCTTGCGGAAGAAGAGGTAGCGCTTTTCGGAGGCCTCGGACGGTTTCGCCAGCCGCTCGAAGTACGCCTCGAGGAGGTTCTGGTACAGGTCGTTG
The DNA here is from genome assembly GCA_035762745.1 of Candidatus Polarisedimenticolia bacterium. Taxonomy (GTDB): domain Bacteria; phylum Acidobacteriota; class Polarisedimenticolia; order Gp22-AA2; family Gp22-AA2; genus DASTNM01. The sequence goes on along the minus strand of DASTNM010000476.1, from coordinate 3,384 downwards.
GCGGCCCAGATCCGGTTGTAGGAGGAGAGGATCGGCAGGACCAGCTCGACGTCCATGTTGTCCAGGAGCGACGAGTTGACCGACACCTTCCAGGCGGAGACCTCGAACAGCGGGTACGGCATGTTCCCCTTCGGCAGCTCGTCCAGGGCGGTCGACAGGGCGGTGGTGTTGCGCTGCAGCTCCCGGTCGATGAACTCGAGAAACTTGCGACGCTGCTCCTTCGCCTTGCGCCTCTCGCTGTAGCGGCCGACGACGCTGGTCAGGACCAACCCGAAGACGAGGGTCAGGAGGACCCCCGAGATCATGTTGGAGGTGAAGTTCACCCAGAAGTTGTAGTCGGCGAAGATGGCGCTCAACAGGGCTCCCATGCCCTGTCAAAAATAGGCCCCGCGGGGGAGAAAGCAAGACGCGGATGGAGGCGGCGATCGGAATCGAACCGATGTATCGAGGTTTTGCAGACCTCTGCCTTACCGCTTGGCTACGCCGCCGGAACCGCCTCTTTCTGGGCTTGGCTCGGTACGCGAAGATGATACAGGCCGCCACCGAAGGGTGTCAATCGGCCGCGCAGCGTCGCGCGGGGCGGGCCGGAAGCCGTGCGGGAGGCATGAAAAGGCCGGCCCGTCATGGGGCGGGCCGGCCATGAGGACTGGAGCGGGAAACGGGAGTCGAACCCGCGACTTCAACCTTGGCAAGGTTGCACTCTACCACTGAGTTATTCCCGCCCGGCCGTCCTGGCTTCCGGTCGGCCCGCTGAATATACCGGGCGCCTCGCGCGAGTGTCAAGGCGTTCAAGGGGTGCCTCAGTCGGCCTGAAAGGCGTCCCGGATCAGCGCGACCTGGAGGACGCCGTCCGGCCGCTCGACCACCTCCGCCACGTCGAAGCGGCAGGGTGGCTCGGGGCCATCCAGCCCGATCAGAAAGACCGCCGCCGCGCGCGTCAGGCGCTCCCTCTTTCTCCGATCGACCGCCTCGGAGGGGCGGCCCCAGGCCAACGAGGAGCGGGTCTTCACCTCCACGAAGACCAGCGTCCCACCCTCTTCCGCGACGAGATCGATCTCGCCCGCCCGGGTCCGGACACCGCGCGCCAGGATGCGCAGGCCGAGCGCTTCGAGGTGGCGGGCCGCCGCGGCTTCCCCGCGCCGGCCCAGGTCGTGTCGCGGGTCGGGCCGCCGGCTCCCGGGAGGAGCCCCCTCGGCGACCACCACGGTGATCCCGGCCGTCCTCAAGCCTCAGCCTCCCTTGCGCTTCCAGAGCACTCCCTGCGGGGTGTCCTCGAGAACGATGCCGCGTTGCTGGAGGAGATCGCGGATGCGATCGGACTCGGCGTAGTCCTTGCGGGCGCGGGCCTCGGTGCGGCGCTTGATCAGGCCCTCGATCTCCTGCTCCAGGGCGCCCCGCCGGCCCAGGCGGACCCCGAAGATGTTTTCGAAGGCGGCCAGCAGCGCGAGCACGGCGGCGACGTCGTCCGCTCCGGCGCGCCCGGCGTCGAGGGCGGAATGGACTTCACGCACCAGGTCGAAGAGGTGACCGAGGGCGCCGGCGGTGTTCAGGTCGGCGTCGAGCGCCTCGAGCATCCCGGAGCGGGAAGCGGCGATGGCCGCCATCAGGGCCGGGTCGCCGCCCGGCGGCAGTTGCTGCGCCTGCAGACGGAAGGCCAGGTCGTCGAGACGGTTCAGGGCCGCCTGGCTTTGCGCCAGCCCCTCGAAGGTGAAATTCAGGGGCTTGCGGTAGTGGGTCGCGAGCAGCAGGTAACGCAGGGCCCGCGGCTCATGACCCTTTTCCTGGATGTCGCGCAGCGTGTAGACGTTCCCACGCGACTTCGACATCTTCTCGCCGTCCACGATGAGATGCGCCGCGTGCATCCAGTAGCGCACGAACGGCCGGCCGGTCGCCGCCTCGCTCTGGGCGATTTCGTTCTCGTGATGCGGAAAGATGTTGTCGACGCCGCCGGTGTGGATGTCGAAGGTCTCTCCCAGGTACTTCATCGACATGGCGGAGCACTCGAGGTGCCAGCCGGGACGGCCGGCCCCGAGATCGGTCTCCCAGAACGGCTCGTCCCCCTTGCGCTCCTTCCAGACGGCGAAATCCCGCGGGTTGTCCTTGTCGTACTCGTCGGCGTCGATGCGGGTGTGGTCGGTCGAGGCCGCCGGGTCGACCCGCGCCAAACGGCCGTAGCGCGGGAAGGTGTCGATCTTGAAGTACAGCGACCCGCGGCTCTCGTACAGGTGTCCCCTCTCCTTCAGGGCCAGGACGAGACGAACCATCTCCGGCACATGCCGGGTGGCGCGCGGGTAATGCTCAGCCCGCTCGATCCCCAGGGCGTCGAGATCCGCGAAGAAGGCGTCGATGTAGCGTCGCGTGTAATCGTCGAGCGCCAGACCGGCCTCTCGCGCGTTGGCGATGGTCTTGTCGTCGACGTCGGTGAGGTTCATCACCTGGGTGACGCGGTGGCCGCGGAACCTCAGGTGGCGCCGCAGCAGGTCCTCCCAGAGGTAGGTCCTGAAGTTGCCGATGTGGGCGTAGTCGTAGACGGTCGGTCCGCAGGTGTAGAGGCGCGCCTCCCCCTCGTGGAGGGGAATGAACTCCTCCTCCTGACGGGTCAGGGTGTTGTAGAAGCGCAGTCCCATGGGCACCGGCCGGCGGGCAGCGGTGGGTGACTCTATCCCGCCGGCCCTCCCCTGTCAACGAAACGAAAAAGCCCCGCTCCCGAGGGGGCGGGGCTTTCGGATTCGGGCGCCTTGTTCTCTAGAACTCGAACTGGAAGCCGACTTCGAAGCGGCGGCCGAACCGCCGTGTCGAGTCGAGCTGCAGGGCGCCGCCGCGGTCGGGCGCCGTCGGCTCGTAGGTGAAGATTCGCAGGTCGTCCGTGTTCAAAAGGTTCTCGACCGTCAGGAACACCTTCGAGCTCATGTGACCGATGACGAACGCCTTCTCGCCCCGCACGTCGATGTTGTACCAGGATGGGTTGCGCTGCGAGTTGCGGCGGCTGTCGACGAAGCGGTAGCCACGGTGGTTCGGGTCGTTGGCGACGGGTATGCGCTGCACCGACCCGAACAGAGTCCGGAACTGCGGGTAGTCATAGTTGTCGAGCGACAGGAAGCGCTCGATGATTGAGTACGGGTAACCCGAGCTCCAGGAGAACGTGCCTCCCACCTCCCAGTCCCCCGGCAGGTAGGTCACGGCGTTGAACTTGACCTGGTGCCTCTGGTCGTAGTTCAGATAGCCGAACTGGTTGTGGATCGAGGAAGGGTCATCCCCGAGTGACGATTGGAAGCTCTCCGCGGAGCCGAGCGCGCGCGAGTAGGTGTAGGAGCCTTCCATCTGCCACTTGCGGCTGAGGCGCTTGGTCACCTCGAACTCGAGGGCGTGGTAGCGCGCCTCGTT
>DASTNM010000475.1:0-4066 GCA_035762745.1 Candidatus Polarisedimenticolia bacterium | reverse complement strand
GAACGTGACGTTGCTCCCGACGTTCGGCGTCGGGTTGCTCGCCGTCTTCGTCAACGACAGGTCGGCGACGGCAACGGGGGTCAACGTGACAGAAGCCTGATCATCCTCGCCGTTGCCGACCCCGTTCCCCGGCGTCGAGTCCGGGTCCGTCTGACCCGAGGCCTGCACCTGCGCGCCGTTGGTGTAGCTCCCCGACGCCAGCACCGTGGCCGTGATGGTGAGCGTCGCGCTGCCAGCATTGGCGATGGCGCCGATGGTCCACAGCCCCGTGCCGGAGTTGTAGGTGCCGGGACCTGCCGAGCTCACGAAGCTGAACCCGGCCGGCAGCAGGTCGGTGACGGTCACCCCGGTCGCCCCGCTCGGCCCGGCGTTCGACACGGTGATGGTGAAGGTCACGTTGCTCCCGACGTTCGGGGTCAGGCTGCTCGCGCTCTTCGTCAGCGACAGGTCGGCCACCGCCACCGGCGTCAAGGTCACCGATGCCTGGTCGTCCTCGCCGTTGCCGACGCCGTTGCCCGGCGTCGAGTCCGGGTCCGCCTGACCGGAGGCCTGCACCTGCGCGCCGTTGGTGTACGAGCCGGAGGCGTTGACCGTCGCCGTGATGGTCAGCGTCGCGGAGCCTGCGGCGGCCACGCTGCCGACGGTCCACAGGCCCGTCCCCGAGTTGTAGCTGCCGCCGCCGGTATCACTCACGTAGGTGAAGCCGGAGGGCAGGAGGTCACTGACCGAGACTCCGGTGGCGCCACTGGGGCCGGCGTTGCTGACGGTCAGCGTGAAGGTGACGTTGCTGCCGACGTTGGGAGTCGGGTTGCTGACCGTCTTGGTCAGGGACAGGTCGGCCGCAGCGGTCGAGACAGTGACGTTTGCGGCGAACTCCGACGTGCTGCCATAGGTGCCACCGCCGAGATCGACCGTGGCGGTCGCCGAGACGACGTATCCGTTGGTGACGCTCACTCCGGCCAACGTGGTGTTGAAGGCGGCGTTGCCACCGCCGTCGGTCGTGACCGTGGTGCTGCCAAGGTAGGTCTGACCTTCACCGAACCCCGATATGTCCCCAGTCGGCGAGGAAAAGAACTCAATCCGGAACGTGGTGCCTGCCGTGCTGTTGAGCGATCCGGCGATCGTCGTGTTGCCGCCGGACGAGGTTGCGCTCGTGAGCACGGGAAAGTTCTGAAGACCATTCGGACCGTTGTCCACGTCGCCGGCGTCGTTGGCGTTCACTCCGCTAGTGCCGAGGTCGATACCGAGGCTTCCATTCGAGAATATCGAATTGCCCAGGATGGAATTTCCGGTGGTGCTGTTCTGGACCACCTGAATTCCGGTTCCGTTGAACGCGATCACGTTGGCCTGCCCCGCTGTGAGACCGCCGATGAGGTTGCTGTTGGCGCCAAAGCCGACATTGATTCCAGCCGTCGCGTTGCCCAGCGCGATGGTCCCTGTCACATCGGTGCCGAACTTGTTCCCTTGAATGACGTTGCCGTCGGCGGCTGCATCGTCAATGATGATTCCGGTGTCGTTCGCCGATATCACGTTGTTCACAATGACGTTGTTGGCGGCGTCAAAAGAAAGTTCCATGCCGTAGAATTTGTTCCCTCGAGCGATCGTCCCGCTAGGATCCGTGCCGATGAAGTTGTCCTCAATGCGGTGCCCGCCCGATTTATAGATCTGTATTCCAATATTCCCAAAACGGTTGATGGCCAGGCCGCGGATAGTACTTCCGTCGCTACCGATGAACAGTCTGAGGCCGTTTTTATTATTCCCCGCGCTGGTGCCATCGAGCTCGATGAGAGGCGTCCCCGCATAGCCTGGCTGGGAGGTGGCGTCGACGACGACCGGATCCGTGATGTCAGGCAGCTCTGAGGTGGGGGTGATGGTGTGGACACCCGCACCGGCGATGTTGAACGAGATGGTGTCGAGACCCGGGTTCCCATTGGCGTCGGTGATCGCCTGACGAAGCGAGCCGCCTCCGCTGTCGTTTGTATTCGTCACGGGGTAGGTGTTTAGCAAATGCTCCCAACCGGCGAGTCCTTCTTCCAGGGTGATCGGAGTGTCGATGACGCCGACCCGATACTCGAGCTGCCAATCGCCGCCTCGGGCGGCTGAGCCGGTGTTGTCGGCGCTGGCCGCCACGTCGGCGCCGGTCAGCTCGGCGAGGCGGTCGACAACTGTCTGACCGACCGCATCGGCGGCGAAATTGCAACCGTAGAACAGAAGGTCGGCCCTGTCGGTCAGGGATTCGGCCCAACCCTGTATTTCAGCTTTCCGCTGTTCGATGGTCGTGGCGTCCAGCCACGAGCCGCCCAGGCGGATCATGCCGTCGGACCCGTGTGTCACAAAGTGGATCGCGTCAAACAACCCGTCTCCGGCCAGGGCCGCGTCGACCTGCGCAAAGCCGTCCAGGGAGGGGTCGAGCAGGACGACGGTCACGTCGCGCGACTGGTTGTCGCGTGCCAGGAACCGCTCCACCAGCGTGTCCAGGTCCTGGATCTCGGCGTCGATCAACACGAGCTCGCGGGTGCGCGAGACATGCCCGGCGGCCGCGCCAGCCGGACCGGTGGCGTTGAGGCCGACGTTGTTGTCTTCGAACGACCCCGTCAGGGTCGCAAGGTACGTTCCGGAGGGAAGGATGACCGTGTCCGCCCCGTTCAGCTGGTTCGCTTCGCTGAGGGCGGCGCGCAGGGTGCACGCGCCGCCCGCCGTCGAGCAGATGCCGTCGCCCGGATTGGCATCCTGCACGTCGGCGGTCGAATCGACCGTGAAGGTCGCGGCGAGACAGGGCGCTGTCAGGGAGGTCGCCAGCGCGAAGGGAAGGACGATTCGTTGTAGTCGGCGCCGGAGCCTGACCGGCCTCCGGTCCGGATCCGGGTGAGCGGGACCGCGGCGAAGCGAAGGTCCAACCGCGCTGGAGTTCCTGATGGTTCGTGCGCCGGTCAATGCTTCGATTCTCCGCCCCGGAGCACGACTCCGTTTCAGGGCCGGGCGGTGCCACTCAGCGACGCGCGAAGTGGCTCCTGGAGTCCGCCGGGCTCAGTTCCTTTCCTCCGGGCGCGCCCCGAGCGCCCGCTGGATCGCCTCGCGCAGCTCTTCGATCGGGCATGGCTTGGAAAGGACCTCGTCGATCCCCGATCGACGCACCTGCTCCGATCGCGGATCGACGGCCCAGCCGCTCAGAAGGATGACCCGGATCGACGGGTCGATGAGCTTGACAGCGCTCGACACCTGATAGCCCGACATGCCGCTCATGCTCAGATCGGTGATGACGAGATCGAATTTCGCGGACTCCAGATGGGCAACGGCCTGTTGTCCGGAGGCGGCGGGGGTGACGTCGTGGCCGGCGGAGACGATCGCCGCCTGATAGGCGGCGCGCACCGCCTCCTCATCGTCCACCAGTAAGATGCGGGCGCTCCGCGGCGCGGCGGGCGCGGCTGCGATCGGCCGATGACTCTCCTCTACACGGGCGACGTGCGCCGGGAGGCTGATACGGAAGGTCGTTCCAGACCCCGGCCTACTGTCGACCGCAATCCGGCCGTTGTGGCGGGCGACGATGCCGTAGACGATGCTCGTTCCCAGGCCCTGCCCCGATTCCTTGGTGGTGAAGAACGGCTCGAACAGACGCCTCTGCGTCTCCTCGCTCATCCCCACGCCGGTGTCGGAGACTTCCAGGATCACCGACTCGGCGTCCTTGAAAGACCTGAACTTGATCGACCCTCCCTTGGGCATCGCTTCGACGGCGTTGAAGATGAGGTTCTCGACGACCTGCGCGAGCTCGAGGAGGTTCCCGAGAACCGGCCCTACCTCGGTGAGTTCCAGATGGAGGCCGATTCGAATCCCCTTGCTCTCCGGATCCTGCTTCCACTTGGGCTTGGTGATCTCGATCGCGTCCCGGACGGCAGCGTTGAGATCCACCGGGGAGCTGGGCTGGTCCTTCCGGATCCGGGTGTAGTCCTGGATGCGCTTGATCGCCTGAGCGCCCTGCTTGCCCGCCTTGATGACGGTCTCGAGGTCCGACAGCGCCCTGGCGGGTGCGAACGTTTCGTTGCGCAGATCGGAGCGGAGCATCTCTGCT
>DASTNM010000474.1:0-7121 GCA_035762745.1 Candidatus Polarisedimenticolia bacterium | reverse complement strand
GGCGCGCCTCCCACTCCCTGGCCAGCGCCGCCCCGGCCGCGTCCCAGTCGGCGGCGAGGAGCGCCGCGCGCATGGCATGGGTCGCCTGGTTCACTCTCTCGAGCGCCCGGCGCACACTCTGGTCGCCATCGAGATGGCGCTTGAGCATGTCCCAGTTGGAGATGCCCGACGAACGCGAAATCCCCGTATCGATCAGCACGATTCTCTCGTGCAGGGCGTCGGTCTCGACCGCCAGCCGCTCCACGCGCGTTCCCTCGACGGTGTAGTGCAGCGCCAGGACGCCGCCATGCAGCGCCGGGTGATAGTCCTGCTCCCCGGTCGGGATGCGCAGCACCTGTGTTTCGATGGCACGCGTGGCGGCGAGCAGCCGGTCGCCGTCGAGCCCCCGTCCCGAGAAGCGATTGAGGGCCGCAGCCAGGGCTATGCCGAGGGTCGAGGATCCACCAAGCCCCGAGCCGGCCGGCGCCTCGCAGTCGGTCGTGATGACGCAGGATCGACCCGCCCCCGCACCGGCGGTGGCGAGGAAGTGCGCCGCCAGCCGCATCGGGAACTCGAGATCCGCCGGCGCCTCCGCGAGGCGGCGCCTCAGATCCTCCGGTGACGCGGCATTGACGTTTGCGCCGCGATCCTTCGAGACGATTTCGATGCCACCGTCACTCCTCGCCTCCACACGGGCACGGGCGTACAGGTCGATGGCCGCGTTGACCGTGAGCGGCGATTCGTGCAGCAGGTAAAGGGGCCAGAGGTCGATGGTCCCGCCGGCCAGATCGATGCGCGTGGGCGCTCTGGCCTCGACGCGCTCAGGCATCGATCCGTCCATCTCTCGCCTGATGACCGAGGAGGATCGTCTGCGCCTCACCCTCGGCCGCGCTCGGAACCAGGACACGCGTCTCGCCCAGGCCGTTCAGGGTGAACGGATAGAGCGTGTGGCTGATGTCGGTGTCGAGGCGGACGGGGATGCCGTAAAGCTCCAGGATCCCCTTGACCAGCTGGGCCTCATTGTCGTCCCAGGTCCGATAGACAATGCAGGAAAGCATCCCGCCTCCGCACGCCGACCCATGATAGCCGCCGGGACGCAGGAGGGTCAACCGCGCGCCGGACTTCCCGCCCACGTGGCGGCGGGCTGCGCCCGCGCGGGTTGCCCGGGGGCGGAGCCTGTGCTACGATCCGCGCGCTTTTTCGCCGCTCGGCCCCGAGTCCGCGTCCCGAGCCAATCTTGCTTGACCGGTTCCATCAGGACATCCCGATGCCGGACGTGACAGACCCGAGCCGCCTCGAGCGCGTCGCCCTCGGGATCCTGGCGGCGTTGCTGATTCTCGTTCCCCTGACTCACAGCGGCAGCCTGTCGGATCATTTCGATTTTCCCAAGGTGCTCGTCTGCCTGGGCGCCGCGTTCCTGCTCACGGGCCTGGCCGTCGTCTCGTACCTGTTCGGCGAGGAGGCCCCGGGGATCTCCTCGCCCGTTCTCTGGCCGGCCGCCATTTTCGTCGCCGCCGCCGCGTTGGCCGTGGTCCCCTCCGCCAACCGGGGGCTCGCGCTGTGGGGCCTCCTGAGACTCGCCATAGGCCCGGTGATCTTCTGGGCCGTGACGCGCTTCGTCCGGAACACCCGCGGCGCGGCGATCCTGCTCGGTGCGCTCCTGGTTTCGGCCTCCATCGTCTCCCTCGGGACGCTGGCGCAGGTCTTCGTCCCAGATTTCTCCCTGGCCCTGGGCGGACTATCGATCCTGCCCGCGAGCGCCGGCGGGTCGACGCTGGGGGACGCCGGGATGAGCGCGCAGTTCCTGCTCCTGGCTCTCCCGGCCGGTGTCGGCGCGGCGGTCGTGAGCCGTGGCCGCTGGCGCGTGGCCTGCGGTGGCCTCCTCGGATTGGTGGCGTCGGCTCTGATCTATATCGGCCGCCCGGACATCTGGATCGTCGGCGGCCTGCTCGTCGCACTCCTGGCGTGCACACGCATCTTGCAGGTCGGCCTCGGCCGCCGGCCCTGGACCGAAATCGCCCCGGACCTCGGGGGGGAGGGGTTGCGGGCCTTCCTGGCGGCGGTGTTGATGATCGTCTTCGTCGTCTCTCTGTCGCGTTGGGCGCCCTTGCTGCCGGCGGGACGGGCGGTCACTCCTCTGGGTGGTGTGAGCCTCCTGTCCCCCACCACCGGCGACCCCTCCATCGACCGTGCGGCGGCAGTGCGCGGCAGTCTCTCGCTCATCGCCCGACACCCGTTCGGCGTCGGCCCGGACAACTGGCGACACGCCTTCCTCGGGGTGGCCTGGACAACGGCACCGAAGTCGCCCTTCACGCTGAGCCACCAGGCGGTGCACGCGGGGAACTCGTTCGTCGAGGCGACCGTCGAGACCGGGCTCCTGGGAGGCATGGCGCTGGCCCTGCTGCTGGCGATCCTGGTTCTGCAGGCCGGGTTCGCGTCGGTCCGCGCGCCGTCCCCCTGGGGAGGGGCCGCCCACGCCGCCCTGAACCTGTTCGCCGCTATCGTCCTGACCGGTTGTCTCGGATCTCCGCTGCAGCAGCCGGCCGCCGCGCTGCTCTTCTGGGTCCTGGCGGGTGTGACGCAGGTCGCCCTGACACAGGCAGGCGAGGCCGCCGCGATCGTGCCCTTCCTGATGCCACGTGCGGCGCCGTTCCTTCCCCGCTCCCTGAGGCGCCGCTCACTCGGCTATCTCGCGGCCGCCGCATGGGTCGCGGCGGCTGTCCTGCTGGTGCCACGCCTCACCGACCGCGTTGCGGCCCTGCGCCTGACGCAGGCGGGTCAGAGCGCCTTCTATTCCGGCCAGTACGAGGCGGCGCTTCTGGCCCTGGAGCAGCCGGCGGCGCGGCGCTCGCCCGACCACCTGCCCCGCGCCCTGGCCGCATCGGCCTACCTGCGCCTCGGCTTCCCGGAACGGGCGGCGCAGGAGTTCAGCGAAACCCTGGCGCGCTCCCCCCATTTCGTCTCCGCCTACCTCGGGAGGGCGGTCGCCCGGCAGGGGCTCGGGCTCTACGATCTCGCCGATCAGGACCTTCAAGACGCGCTGCGCCTCTGGCCCGACAACCCCGACACCCATCTCGCCCTGGGTCGGTTGAACACCGCGCGCGGTCTCTTCGACGCGGCGATCTCGGAGTACCAGAAGGCCCTGAGGATCGACCCCTCGTCGGCGGAGGCCTACTTCCAGATGGGCGGGATCTACATGCGTCGCGGGCAGATCGACGAGGCGATCGAGTCCTACCGCGCCTGCCTGGTGAAGAACCCCCGTTACCCCCGGCTCAACATCTATCTCGGCAACGCCTTCTCCCGCAAGGGCCTTCCCGACATGGCCCTGCGCTCCTACCAGATGGCGGCCGGACTCGACGAGAAAGACGTGGAGGCGCGCCTCTTGATCGCCAACGCCAGCCATGCGCTCGGGCAGGCCTGCCAGGCCAAGGAGGCGCTCGAGGCGGCGCGCGACCTGGAGACAGACTTGCAGAAGCGGGAGGGGATCCTCGGACTGATCCGCAAGGTCGAGCCCGATTGCGCGAGGGAGATCAAGACGCAGGCCCTGCAGCGCTGACCTCGGGCACCACGGCCGGGTCGCGATTCATTCAATCCAGATCTCGACCCGCCCCTTCTCGTCTTCGAATTCGAGGAGTTTCCCGGCCCCCGCCTTCTCGATCGCCTGGAAGATATCGTCCAGATCGATCCCCTTCTGCCGCGCCTCCTGACGCAGCTCCCGACGCTGCTCCTCACCGAGCGACTCCAGCAGCAGCCGCGCGAAGGCGATTGGCAGGTTGATCTTGAGATCGTAGCGGCCGGTGTCTTTGTCGTACACGGTCATGCGGATGAGGGTCGGGCCCTTCCCCCCCGTCGGCCGCGGCGTGGCCGAGGCCTTCGGCCCCTCGGACGACGGCACCTGCTTCGGGTCGATCTTCAGGATGGCGAGCAGGGCGTGGCTCCTGATCTCCGGATCGGTCTCGGTCCCGCAGGCCTTGCGGAGGATCGGCATCGCCGCGCGCCGGAGATCGCCGTCCTCGACATCGGCGGCCCTGATGGCCGCGAGTGTCGAGACATAGGCCGAGCCGCTCCTGAGGCCCTGGCGCAGGAGCGCGGCACAGTCGGCGGCCGTATGGCCCTTCTGCTCGCAGGCCAGGCGGAAGGTGTTCGACCAGGCCTCCTCCACCAGCACAGTCTCCTTGGCGTGGTCGGACAGGAAGCGGCGGTAGGCCGCCAGCGCCTCGCCCTCCCGCCCCGGCAGGTGCGCCAGCGCGTCGGCCCGGTAGAAGGCGGCCTGGGGAGCCGATGGGCCGGAGGGGAAACGAGCCAGGATCTCCTCGCAGCCGCGCAGAACGCCGGGCCAGTCCTGGTCGAAGACGTCGATCTTGACCTGCCGGAAGATCGTCTCCTCCGTCGCGGCGGCCCCCAGGAGGAGGCACGAGAGCGCCATCAGGACAGAGGCGGCGACGCGACGGGACGATTCAGGCACTGGCGCCCTCTCCCCTCAGCGTCCCCGTGTAGAGGTCGATGCGCATCAGGATCCGGCGGTGCTCGATCTCCTCCCGGAGGTCCCGGATTTGTCGCACCGCGACGCAGTCGTTGAAGGACGAGACCTGAAGCAGGAGCGATTCGAGCTGGCGCAGCAGCGTCGCCAGGCGCTGGTCCTCGAGCCCCTGGAGGTCCCGCTCGTAGAGGTTCTTGCGGCGCAGCAGATCGCGGCTGCGAGCCTTCTCGAGGGAGATGTCTATCTCCGGGCCGCTCCTCCGGCAGCGTGCCGGCGATTGCACCAGATCGATGAGAAGCGCCCGGCTGTCGAGCAGATAGCGCGCCGCCCCCTGACGGGCCAGGCCTTCCCGGATCCGGCGCATCGACCGCGGCGAGACGACGGCCTCGGCCTCCGTTCCACGCGCGTGGGGAGCGCCGCCCCGGCCCTCCGGGGTCGGTGCTCTCCGGACCAGCACGGTGCCCACCCCCAGGATGACGAACGCCAGGACCAACGCCGCCAGGCGGGCCAGCAACGGGAAGGACGGCGACCACCACGGCGCCACGGAGGCGTCGGCCGCGACGGCGCGGGCCCTCGCGACCGTCTCGCGGGCCAGGCGCTCCCAGTCGATCTCCGCCTCGCGCGGGAAGGCCGAGCCGGCGTCGACCGCCTGCAGCGCCGCACGTGTCGCCCGCCAGGTTTCGGCACAGGGGGCGCAGGCGGTGAGGTGCGTCTCGATCCGCCGCCGCTCGTCCGCTTCCAGGGCGGCGTAGTGGTGCAACGGCAGTCTCTCCCGCACCCAGAGACACTCCCGTCCCATCTCTCTCATCCCAGGCTCCTCATCACTCCTCGGACCCCGTGCCGCCCTCGGCCGCGCCGGGGAGCAGGCCCGAGCGAAGCAGGTGGTCGCGCACCGCCGCCGCGGCCCTGTGCAGTGACGATTTGACCGTCCCCAGGGCGCAGCCACGGGCGGCGGCGATCTCCGCCAGGCTCATCTCCTCGAAATGGCGCAGCACGAAGACCTCCCTCTGGTTCTCGGGCAGACCGGCCATCGCCTGCTCGACCTGGCGTCTCAACTCGCGCCCCTCCTGCGTGCGCTGCGCCTCGTCCGTCCAGCGCCCCGAAGGAGCCGGCTCGCGCCCGGGGCTCTCCTCCCGCACCGCCTCGAGCGATTCGGCAGGGTGGGAGCGCCGGCGCCTGATCCGGTCGATGCAGTGGTTCGCCAGGATGCGCGAGACCCAGGTGAAGGGGTGCGACTCGGGCCGGTAACGCCGGCGGGCGACGTAGATCTTGATCATCGTTTCCTGCACCGCGTCGAGGGCGTCCTCGTGGTTCCGCAGATAGACATGGGCCAGCCGGTAGAGCCGCCTCTGGTAGCGCTCGACAAACTCTTCAAAGGCTCCTTCCCGGTCGGCCCGGACCCCCTCCATCAGGGTGACGTCGTCCGGCTCCACACCGCCCTCCCCACCCACGCTGGATCAAACGTCGCGGACGACCCGGAGGTTTACCGCCCCCGCCTTTCCTTGATGAACTCCTTGAGAATACGCGTCGCCTCGGGCGACAGGTTCCGGAAGGCGACGCCGATCCCCGGGAGGAGGTGGCTCCCCGGCGCCTCCTCGACGACGCGCCGGACCTCGCCCCCGACCCGCAGAGGTTCCTTGCGCCGCGGCAGGTGGATCGTCAGCGTCAGGGGCGTGCCGACGGCGAACGGGCGGGGACTCTTGAGGAACGCGCCGTGCGGGCTGAGGTCCTTGGTGAAGGCGGTATAGGTCGCCGAGACCACCCTGAACTCCACGCGCAGGCTGACCGTGATCCGATCCTCCTGCCGCTCGCGCAGAGGCGCGAAGCGCCGCACCCTTTCAAGGAACGACCCCTGCGTCACCGGGCGCGGCAGGACGTCGTCGCAGCCGGCCGCGACGCACTCCTCCCGCCCCTCGGGGCCGGTCACGATGACGACCGGGATCGGGCGCAGATCCGGATCGGCCTTCAGGAGGCGGCACGTCTCGAGACCATCCGAGCCGGGCAGACCGGCGTCGAGGAAGATGAGGTCCGGCGCCTCACGGCGGCAGAGCGCCAGCGCCTCGGTGCCGCTGCGGGCGGTCAGGATGCGACACGTGGTCCTCTTGAGGTAGTTCTTCAAGAGGTCGAGGCAGCGCCGGACGTCATCCACCAGGAGGATGCGCGCCACCGGGTCTTCCATCTACGCCTTCCCCGCGCCGCTGCGCTCCGCCAGGTAGCCGAGCAGGAAGACGATGCTGCCGACCAGGAGCCAGCCGAGCTCGGCGTTCATGTCCTGCTCGCCGAAACCGTAGACGAAGAGGGCGACCCCCAGCGTCAGCATTCCCGCCACTTGAAGGGCCTTCCCGAGGTAATAGGCCATGGCGGCTCACTATAGCGCCGGCGGGAGCATTTTCGCTACGATCCGGTCGGGCGCGGGTCCGTCCAGGGGAAGGGTGCGTGAACAGGCGACCTCGAAGCGTGGCGATCATCGGCGGCGGGCCCGGCGGCGCGCACTGCGCGCGTCGACTGGCGGAGGCGGGGTGCCGCGTCACGCTCTTCGAGCCGCGGCTGGGGTTCGAGAAGCCGTGCGGCGGCGGCGTCCCGCTGCGCTGCCTCGAGCGCTTTCCCTTTCTCGACCATCCGGCACTGCCCGGGAAGGCGGTGAAAGAGTGCCTCGTCGTGG
>DASTNM010000473.1:0-5310 GCA_035762745.1 Candidatus Polarisedimenticolia bacterium | reverse complement strand
TGACGGCGCGCGTGCTCCAGTTCTCCTTCTCGCGCGGCACGTAGTCGCCGCGCTCGACCCGGACCCCGGTCACGGCCCGTCCCGAGGCGTCGGTCTCGAGGCGGGAGACGAAGGCGTTCGTCAGCAGGGTCACGTTGGGATGCTCGAGGGCCGGATCGACACAGATCGTCTGCGCGTCCGACTTGGCATTGACGAGGCAGGGATGGCCGTCGCAGGTGCTGCAGCGGATGCAGGGGCTCCTGTGCCGGTTCGTCTCGTCGAGACGGATGCCGAGCGGCACGGGGAACGGCCTCAGCCCCTGCTGCGCGAAGTCGTCGCTCAGCTGCTGCATGCGTGGCTCGTGGCTGACGGCGGGAAAAGGGTACGGGCCGCTGGCGGGCGGGTCGGTCGGGTCGGCCCCGCGCTCGCCGTGCACTTGATAAAGGGTCTCCGCCTTCTGGTAGTACGGCTCGAGATCCTCGTAGGCGATCGGCCAGGCGGGCGAGACGCCCCCGTGGTGCCGCAGCTCGCCGAAATCCTCCCGGCGGAGCCGGAAGAGCGCCGCTCCGTAGAACTTGGTGTTGCCGCCGACGTAGTAGTTGGTGTGCGGGTGGAGCGGCTTGCCGTCGCGGTCGAGCCAGACTTCCCTGGTGTTGTAGCGCGCCTCGGCGTTGACGGCGCGCGTGCTCCAGTTCTCCTTCTCGCGCGGCACGTAGTCGCCGCGCTCGAGGAGAAGGACCCGCTTGCCGGAGGGGGCCAGCCGGTAGGCCAGCGTCCCGCCGCCCGCCCCGCTGCCGATGATGATGACGTCGTAATGGTTGGCTTGCGGCATGGTGTCTCCTAGGAGCGCGGGCTCTCGGAAGCCAGGGCCCCGAAGTTGCAGCGGAAGATGCAGCGTCGCCCCCCGGCGTGGTGCAGTTTGGCGCAGTGCACGCCCCGGGCTCCCTTCAGCCCCAGATAGGCCTGGGCGGCCAGGAGCATGCCGAGAGGCGGGGCCGTGAAATAGATCCAGATGTCGGTGTAGACATCTCCCGGAACCGCCGACCCGAGCGTGCGTGCCGGGTTCATGCTCATCCCGGAGAGAGGCGACTCGAGGAAGATGTAGATGGCGACCAGCGCGCCCGCCAGGAGCCCGGTGAGGCGCGTCAGCCGGGGATCGTTCGAGGCCGCCAGGATCACCGCGATCAACAGGAATGAGATGCCCGCCTCCGCCGCGAAGGCCGCGCCGGGCCCCGCCGGGCCGGGCACGGTCACGACGTAGCCCACCTCCGGATCGGCCAGCAGGCCGCCCAGGAGCGACCGGGCGGCGAGGACCCCGGCGATCCCCCCCGCGAACTGCGCCAGGACGTAGAACAGCGCGTCGGGCGGCTCGATCTTCCCCAGCCGCAGGAAGGTCAGGGTGACCGCCGGGTTGAAGTGCGCCCCCGATCGCCGTCCCCAGGGGGAGTAGATCAGGGCGATCGCGGTCAGCCCCATCGCCAGTCCCATCAGCAGCCGGCGCAGCCCGGGGCCCGGAAGCGCCCGGACCAGGGGGGAAGCCGGATGGCCGAGGAGCACGCCGAAGACACAGGCCGAGATCATGAAGAAACCGAGAAGCGCCCCCTCGATCAGGTACTCCGGCCAGTGAGCCCGCAGGGCCGCGATCAAGAGGTCACCCCCCTCACGCGCTGACCTCCCCCGGGCGCCTGGCCGGCTTCTTCTTTTTCGGCGCCGCCCCGGGTTTCGCCGTCACGGGCGGCGCGCTCTTCACCGCCCGGTCGGCCGCGCGTCCCGCCCTCGATGTCTCGGCCAGGACGACCCGATCGAGGCGCAGCGCCTCGCCGAGCGACCAGGCCTGGAAGGGGCACCCGCGCGGCGCGTGCGGGGGCTCGGCGTCGGCGATCTCGGAGAGGTGCCCGAGCCCCGCCTCGTCCAGATGATGCAGAAGCGGCTGAAGAAAGCGGGAGCGCGCCTCGCGCCGGGCCGCCGCCGTCCCGCCGCGCGAGCGCACCCAGGCCTCGACGAAGGGGCCGATCAGCCACGGCCAGACGGTGCCCTGATGGTAGGCGCCGTCGCGCTCGCGCACCCCTCCCTGGTAGCGCGGGGCGTACCCCGGCTCGCCGGGGGCGAGGGAGCGCAGGCCGATCGGTGTCAGGAGCCGCGCCTCGACGGCGTCCACCACGCGCCTCGCCCGGTCGCCGTCGAGCAGGGCGAGCGGCAGCCCCCCAACGGCGAAGATCTGGTTCGGTCTGAAGATCGGGTCGGCCGTCCCGGCCTGATGCCAGGGATCGACGACGTCGAAGAGGCAGCCGCCCGCCTCGTTCCAGAAGCGGGCTGCGAAGGCGGCGCGCCCCCGCTCGAGATGTTCCTTGAAGCGGTCGGTGAAGGCGCCGGCGATCGAGAGGGCGTTGATCCAGAGAGCCTGGATCTCGACCGGCTTGCCGACCCGGGGCGTCACCACCCAGTCGCCGACCTTGGCGTCCATCCAGGTGAGCTGGACCCCCGGCTCGCCGGCTGCCAGGAGGCCGTCACCGTCCAGCCTGATCCCGTAGCGTGTGCCGCGCGCGTAGCCTGAGAGGATCGACTCGACCGCCTCCCGCAGCCGCGCGTGGTCGCCGGCCGCCAGACGCCGCTTGTGCGCCGCCAGGGCCGCGAGGAGGTCGTGCACCGCCACCACGTACCACAGCGCGGCGTCGACGGAGTTGTACTCCGGCGACTCGCCGCTGTCCGGAAAACGGTTCGGGAGCATCCCCTCCGAGACGCTGCCGCTCCACTCGAGAAGGATGTCGCGGGCCTCGTCCAGCCGACCGGTGGCCAGGCAGAGGCCGCGCAAGGCGATGAAGGTGTCGCGCCCCCAGTCGCCGAACCAGGGGTAGCCGGCGATGATCGTCTTCCCGGCCCCGCGGCGGACGACGTAGGCGTCCGCGGACCGCTGCAGACGGGAGGGGAACGCCTCGCGCCGCCGGCGCTCCGCGCCGCGCAGGCGGTTCAGAATCGAGGCGACGGGGATCCCGGGCGACTGCGACAGACCCGCCGGAAGAGGCGTCCCCTTCTCTCCCTCGGCCGACAGGATGAGGACCGCCGCACCGCGCGACAGGTCGAAGCGGAACGTTCCGGGCGCCGCCAGATCCTCGAGGTGATCGAGCCCCCGGGCGCGCTCCTCCTGGTAGAGGAAGTTGCGGTACCAGAGCGGCTCGTGATCGTAGCGCCCGTTGGTCAGGGCGACGACCCCCGGGATCCCCGGGTAGGGGCGCCAGGCGACGCGCCCTTCGCGCACCTCCGCGTCGAAGCGGAAGGACGGGTTCTCACGGTGCAGGGCGTGGAAGTCGCGCCCCGACAGGAACGGTCGCACCGTCAGGGAGCCCCCCCGGCGCGGCTCGCGGAGCCTCCAGGTGACGGCCACCACGGGCGCCCCCGCGACGGCGAAGATCTCCTGCTCGAGACGCGTGCCGTCGTCAAGAAGGAAGACCCAGCGCGGCCAGGGATCGGGGTCGAACGACTCGATCCGGCCGGCGCCGTCCGGGTGGACGGTGTCGGGGGCGTAGGGCTGCGAGGTGAGCGCGACGCGCCCGGCCGGCCTCTCCACCCAGGCATCGAGACCATTGACCAGGACACAGCGCCCCGCGGGGGGCGTCGTCGCGGCGAGCAGCAGCGCGTGGTACCGCCGCGTCCTGATCCCCGAGACCGTTCCCGAGGCGAAGCCGCCCAGGCCGTCGGTCTCAATCCACTCAGCCCCGCCATCCGGCACGGCGGCGCTATCCGAAATTGATGACATTCTTGATCCCCGAGAGAGGCCCGAGCAGCAGGTCGCGATGGGCCTGAATCGGATGGCGTCCGGTGATCATCGACTTGACCGCCGCCGGGAAGCGCTGCATGAAGATCCCCAGGTCACGGACGGCCGCCTCGAACGCCTCCTTCCCCGCGTTGACCGTTCCGAACAGCACCTGGTTTTTCAGGACCAGGTTCCGCATCATTAGATCAGTATCGATCGAGACCGGCCCTTTCCGTCCGGGGACGCCGGTGAACACGAAGATGCCGTTGGTCCCCAGGACGTTGATCACCTGGAAGGCGAGCTGCGAAGCGCCGGTCGCCTCGTAAACCAGATCGATGTTCCCGAGCTTCCTGGCCAGGTCCGCGACCGGGCAGTCCGCGGCGGAGACGTACCCCGCCCCGATCGACTCGACCAGGCGCGCCTTGGGATCGCCGGCGCCCTCGCGCGAGTAGACGAAGGTGTTGAAGCCGGCCACGCGGAGCGCCATGGCGCCGAGCAGCCCGACCGGACCGGCCCCGAGGACCACGGCGCGGTGGCAGTGGTCCGCCCTCTCCCCCGGGTGGGCGGGGCAGGTCCACGGCAGCCGCTGCTGGATCTGCCCCACCTGCAGGAGCGCCTTCTCGGCGATCGTCAGCGGCTCCACGAGCACGGCGACCTCGCGCAGCCCGCGCGGCACGACGTTCATGTAGGTCTCGTCATCGACGACGACCTCGGTCATGAAGCCGTGCGCCTGCTTGATCCCCCGTTCCGTGAAGTCCCCCGTGTAGCAGAAATCGCGGCGCCCGGCGCGGCAGGCGGCGCAGTTCGCGTGCGGGCAGGGACGCCGCACGGTCGGAACCACGAGATCGCCCCGGCGCAGCCGGGTGACCCTGGCGCCGACCTCCATCACCTCCCCGAGCGACTCGTGGCCGATCACCAGGTACTCGGACCCGTCCGGAGGGGTGCCGTACTGAAAAGAGCAGATCTCGCGATCGGTGCCGCAGACCCCCACCTCGAGAACGCGCAGCTTCACGTCCGTCGGCGCCGCGATGGACGGCTCCTTGTGATCGACGACCTTGACCTCTTTCCTGCCCGGCACGACCGCAATCGCCCGCATCGGTGGTCTCCTTGGGTCATTAGGGCGCCCCGGACCGGGACGCGCCCTTGGCTTTCATCGGTATATCCCCGGAGAGGGGCTTTCTATTCCCGGTGGACTGAGGATATTGGAGATTCCGGCCTCGGAAGCGGCCCCGGCGTGGGAATACCTACGTCGGACCGTTGTCAGGAGTGGCGGTGGTGGAGCGTCAGGCGGGGGGCCGATGCCGGCGCAGCCTCTCGAGCGCTTCCTTGCGGATCGTCTCCAGTCCGTCCTGCTGGTCGGGGCGCAGCCGCGGGCGCAGCTCGTCGCAGGCCTGGTTCACGATCGCCTCGAGGCGCGGCAGGGTGTCGTCGAGCGCCTGCCGCAGCTCGACGTGCGCCTTGTGGGTCACCTCCTCGAGGACTTTGCGCTGCTCGTCGTCGAGATGGAGCCGCCGCGAGATGTGGCGGACGACCATTCCCTCCATTCTTTCCGGGTTCTCGAACCGGTGGCGCAGATGATG
>DASTNM010000472.1:0-2314 GCA_035762745.1 Candidatus Polarisedimenticolia bacterium | reverse complement strand
GGCCCTCACCGACCCTTCCTACCGCGGCCAGATCCTCGCCTTCACCTATCCCTCGCAGGGGAACTACGGCGTCCCGGTTCTCCGGGTCACCGCGGAGAGCGGATCGTCCGCCCAGGACGTGGCGGGCGCTCCCCCCGCCCGCCCCTGGGAGTCGGACCGGGTGCAGGCGGCCGGTGTGGTCTGCGCCTCCTACTCGGAGGAATATTCCCACTACAGCGCCGCCTTCAGCCTCGGCGCCTGGCTAACGGCTCAGGGAATCCCGGCAATCACGGGGGTCGACACACGGGCGCTGACCAAGAGGATCAGGATGCGAGGCGCCCTCCTGGGGCGCATCGAGATCGAGGGGCAGGCCTCGCCCGACTTCGTCGACCCGAACCTTCGCAACTTGGTGGGTGAAGTCTCAACGCGGGAGGTGCGGCGGTATGGGAAGGGCGGCACGCCGATCCTTCTGATCGACTGCGGCAAGAAGAACAACCAGGTTCGCATGCTCCTGGAGAGGGGAGCGGAGGTGCGTGTCGTGCCGTGGGATCACGATCTGCGCGGGCAGCGTCGGGACTACGCCGGGGTCGTGATCAGCAACGGCCCCGGGGACCCGCGGCTCGCCGGCGCGACGGTGGAGACGGCACGCTTCCTGATGCGCCGTCGCGTCCCGATCCTCGGCATCTGTCTCGGGCACCAGATCCTGGCGCTGGCCGCCGGCGCCAGCACCTTCAAGATGAAGTTCGGGCACCGGGCGCACAACCAGCCGTGCGTCGAGACCGGCGCCGGTCGCTGCTACCAGACCAGCCAGAACCACGGCTACGCGGTCGACGGCAAGAGCCTGCCGGACGGCTGGCAAGAGTGGTTCGTCAACGCCAACGACGGCACCAGCGAGGGGATTCGCCACTCGCGCGGCCCCTGGCGCTCGGTGCAGTTCCACCCCGAAGCCTCCCCCGGGCCGACCGGCACCGAGTGGATCCTCGATCAGTTCCTGGCGGAGATCCGATGAGACGAGCCGCGGGGAGGCCGGGGAACGGCAGGGCGCGAGGCAGAGAAGGCGCGATGCGTGTCCTGGTCCTCGGCTCCGGCGCCCTCAAGATCGGCGAGGCGGGGGAGTTCGACTACTCCGGCTCGCAGGCGATCAAGGCGCTCAAGGAGGAAGGGGTCGAGGTCTGGCTCATCAATCCGAACATCGCGACCATCCAAACCTCGCCCGGCCTGGCCGACCGCATCTTCCTCCTGCCGGTCGAGCCGCGCTTCGTGACGCGGGTCATCGCGCAGGGCCGGCCGGACGGCATCCTGCTGTCGTTCGGCGGCCAGACCGCCCTCAACTGCGGTCTGGCCCTGCACCGCCAGGGAGTGCTGCGGCGTTACGGCGTGCGCGTCCTCGGCAGCCCGGTCTCGGCCATCGAGAAGACGGAGGACCGGGAGATCTTCGCGCGCGAGCTGCGCGCCATAGGGCTCAAAGTGCCGCGCAGCGCCGCGGCGCGCGATCTTCCCTCGGCCCTGCGCATCGCGCGCCGCATCGGCTACCCGGTCATGATGCGCACCGGATTCACGCTCGGCGGGCGAGGATCGGGCATCGCCCGCGGCGAGGCCGATCTGCGGCAGCGCGCCGCGGAGTCCTTCGCCTCCTCTCCTCAGATCCTGATCGAGGAGGATCTCACGGGCTGGAAGGAGGTGGAGTACGAGGTCGTCCGCGACCAGGCCGACAACTGCATCACCGTCTGCAACATGGAGAACGTCGACCCTTTGGGAGTTCACACCGGCGAGTCAATCGTCGTGGCCCCCTCGCAGACGCTCACCGACCAGGAGTACTTCGCGTTGCGGGCGATCGCCTTCCAGGTGATCCGTCACTTCGGGATCCTGGGCGAGTGCAACATCCAGTTCGCCCTCGATCCGCGCTCGGACGACTACAGGATCATCGAGGTGAATGCCCGCCTGTCGCGCTCCTCCGCGCTGGCCAGCAAGGCGACCGGCTACCCGCTGGCGCGCATCGCCGCCAAGCTCGCCCTCGGCCATCGCCTGACCGATCTCAAGAACTCGATGAACGACACCACCACCGCCTGCTTCGAGCCGGCGCTCGATTATCTCGTCGTGAAGATGCCGAAGTGGGACCTCGACAAGTTCCGCGGCGCCTCGCACTTCATCGGCAGCGAGATGAAGTCGGTCGGCGAGGTGATGGCGATCGGCCGCACCTTCGAGGAGGCGCTGCAGAAGGGCTGCCGGATGCTGGGCGATTCCATCCGCGGACTGGTCGGCAACGATTTCAACATTCAGCAATCGCTGGCCGACCTGTCCCGGCCGACGCCCCGGAGGGTCTTCGCGCTGGCCG
>DASTNM010000471.1:0-3225 GCA_035762745.1 Candidatus Polarisedimenticolia bacterium | reverse complement strand
GCCGGCGGGCGAGAGTCGAGCGGCGTCGCGCCCGTCCGGTGGTTTGTGCCGATCCGGGCGCGGCGACCGCGTGCCCGGCGAGGCGCAGGCTCGCCACCCCTGCCGACGCGGGCGTCTCGGACCGAGGGCGGGTTGACGCGGCCGTGGAGTCGTCGTAAGAAGAGGCGTCGGGGCGTCCGGGGGGGTGCGACCGTGCACGTCATCCTGTGGGAATTCGAAGTGAAGCGAGGCTCCGAGGCGGAGTTCGAGCGCGCCTACGGGTCCGAAGGCGATTGGGTCCGGATGTTCCGCCGCGCCGCCGGTTTTCTCGGCGCGGATCTCCTGCACGACTGTGGGACGGCGGGGCGCTACGTCACGCTCGATCGCTGGACGACACAGGAGGCCTTCGAGGCCTGCCGCCTCGGCGCGCGCGCCGAGTACGAAGCGCTCGACAAGCGATGTGAAAGGCTGACCCGGAAGGAGACGCTTCTCGGGCGCTTTGAGATGCTCGAGGCGCCCGGAGCGGCGCCCGCGGCGGCTCCCCTCCGCCGCCGCGGGGCCCGGCCCCGCGCGCCTAGATGAACAGCGGCGCCAGGACCAGAGTGATCGTCGACAGCAGCTTGATCAGGACGTGCAGCGACGGACCGGCGGTGTCCTTGAACGGATCGCCGACGGTGTCCCCGACGACGGCCGCCTTGTGCGCGTCCGACTTCTTGCCGACCACCTGGCCGTCCACCTTGAACAGCCCCGACTCGATGTACTTCTTGGCGTTGTCCCAGGCGCCGCCGCCGTTGTTCATGACGGTCGCCATCAGGATGCCGGCGATGGTGCCGACCATCAGGAGGCCGGCGACCGACTCGGCGCCGATCTGGCCGTAGGGGGAGAGGTACTTGAAGCCGAAGCCGACGGCGATCGGGGTGAGGACGGCGAGCAGGCCGGGGGCGACCATCCGCCGCAGGGCGCCGACGGTCACGATGTCGACGCAGCGGGCGTAGTCGGGCTTCGACGTCCCCTTCATGATGCCGGGATTCTCCCTGAACTGCCGTCTCACCTCGGTGATCACCACCTGCGCCGCCTGGCCCACCGCCTTGATCGCCAGGCTGCTGAAGACGAAGACCAGAGTGGCGCCGAGCAGGGCGCCGACGAAGACCGGCACGCGGGTCAGGTCGACGCCGATGCTGGCGCCGGTGATCTTCATGACCTCGTCGAGGTAGGCGCGGAAGAGCAGGAAGGCGGCCAGCGCGGCCGAGCCGATGGCGTACCCCTTGGTCAGCGCCTTGGTGGTGTTGCCGACGGCGTCGAGCCGGTCGGTCTTCTGGCGGATCGCCTCGGGCTGGCGCGACATCTCGATGATGCCGCCGGCGTTGTCGGTGATGGGGCCGAACGTGTCCATCGCCAGGATGTAGGCGCAGGGGGCCAGCATCCCCATGGTGGCGATGGCGGTGCCGTACAGGCCGGCGCCGGGCATCCCGCCCAGCGCCTGTCGGCCGCACCAGTAGGCGCCCATCAGCGCCGCGGAGATCACCAGGACCGGCATCCCGGTGCACTCGAAGCCGACCGCCAGCCCGCTGATGATGTTGGTCGCCGGTCCGGTGCGCGAGGCCTCGGCGATGCTGCGCACGGGGCGGTACTTGTACTCGGTGTAGTACTGGGTGATCCAGACGAAGACGAAGGCGGTCATGATGCCGATGACCCCGGCGGCCAGCAGGTACCCCTGGTGCACGGTCCCGGTCGAGCCGGCCGTCGGACGCAGGAGATAGAACACGCTGACGGCGAACCCGGCCATCGCCAGGAGGGTCGTCACCAGGTAGCCGCGGTTCAGGGCGTTCATCGGGTCCTCGTCCTCGCGGCAGCGCACGGAGAAGACGCCGACCATCGTCGCCAAAAGCCCGAAGGCGCGCGCCAGGAGCGGGAAGAGGATGCCGCCCATCCCGAAGATCGGGAAGAGGGCGATGCCGAGGATCATGGCGCCGATGTTCTCGGCGGCGGTCGACTCGAAGAGATCGGCGCCGCGGCCGGCGCAGTCGCCGACGTTGTCGCCCACCAGGTCGGCGATGACCGCCGGGTTGCGCGGGTCGTCCTCGGGAATCCCGGCCTCCACCTTGCCGACCAGGTCGGCGCCGACGTCGGCCGCCTTGGTGTAGATGCCGCCGCCGAGCTGGGCGAAGAGCGCCACGAACGAGGCGCCGAAGCCGAAGCCGACGATCTGCAGCGGCACGTGCTGGTAGTCGTTCATCCCGCCGAAGAGGTAGAACAGCCCGCCGACCCCCAGGAGGCTCATGGAGACGACGGTCAGGCCGCTGACGGCGCCGCCGCGCAGGGCGATCTGCAGGGCGCGGTTCAGGCTGGTCATCGCCGCCGCGGCGGTGCGGATGTTGGCGCGGATCGAGACGAACATCCCGATGTAGCCGGCGATCGCCGAGCAGAGGGCGCCGACGACGAACGACAGCGTCACCTTGAGCGCCGTCCCCGATCCCATCTCGGCGATGTTCGGGACCGTGCGGTTCAGATAGTAGAAGCCGAAGATGAGCGCCGCCGCGACGATCGCGAGGGCGGCGATCGTCCGGTTCTGGCGCCTCAGGAACGCCTCCGCACCCTCGCGGATGGCGTCGGAGATCGCCCGCATCTCGGGCTTCCCCGTGTCGGCCGCCAGCACCTGCCGGGCGAGCAGGGCCGCCACCGCCAGGGAAAAGAGGCTGATCACGAGCACGACCGGCAGGACCATCCCTACGCCCATGCGGGCTCCTCCTCCTGAGTGCGCTGTGTCGACGTCGATCTCCCGCGGGACGCCCGGGGGACCATCCTCCCGGGAGGGCCGGCGGGGAGCGGGCCGGGAACCTCGTGAAACGGGCGCGTATTCTACAGCGGGTCGGGCCGGAATCAGAAGCCAAACTTGAGCTATACGGGCCGTTGCCACCAAGTCCAGGGGGAGCCTATCATCCCCAGACGGTCCCGCGCGCCCTTCGAAGGAGCTGGCTCATGGCCCATCCGACAGCGACCCGGCCCCTGTTTCACATCGCGGGCCGACTCGCCCTCGCGGGCGCCTGCGGCCTGGCGCTCCTCGTCGGGGAGACCCGCACGGCGCGGGCGGGTGACGAGGCGGCGCCGGCCCCCCTCAGGCTGGAGGAGGCCGAGCGCCGCGCCATCGCCGCGAGCCCTCTAATCAGGGCCGCCGGAGAGAGGGTGCGCTTCGAGGAGGGGCGGCTGCGACAGGCGGGAATCTATCCCAATCCCGACCTGTCCCTC
>DASTNM010000470.1:0-3584 GCA_035762745.1 Candidatus Polarisedimenticolia bacterium | reverse complement strand
GGGCCCCGGCCGAGTCCGCCTCGGCCGGCGAGATCGTCGCGATCGCCGGGATTCCCGAGATCATGATCGGCGAGACGATCACCGACCCCGATCATCTCGAGGCGCTGCCGCCGATCCGCATCGACGAGCCGACGCTGTCGATGGAGTTCCTGGTCAACGACTCGCCTCTCGCCGGCCAGGATGGACGCTTCGTCACCTCGCGCCACCTGCGGGAGCGTCTGCAGCGCGAGGCCCGGGCCAACGTGGCATTGCGGGTCGAGGAGACCGGCGCGGCCGACACGCTGAACGTCTCCGGGCGCGGCGAGCTGCACCTGGCGATCCTGGCCGAGACGATGCGCCGGGAGGGGTACGAGTTCCAGCTGTCGCGGCCTCAGGTGATCCTGCGCCGCGACGGCCAGGGGGCATTGCTCGAGCCGATCGAGTACCTGGTGCTCGATCTCGATGAGGCCTACACGGGACGCGTGATGGAGATGTTGGGGGCGCGCCGGGCCGAGCTGGCCGACATGCTCGGCGCCGGGACCGGGAGGGTGAGGCTGGAATTCACCGTCCCGGCCCGCGGCCTCCTGGGTTTCCGTCGCGAGTTCCTGAGCGAGACGCGCGGCACCGGGATCATGTCGCACGTCTTCCACGAGTACGGGCCGCACCGCGGGGAGATCGCCGAGCGGACGCGCGGGGCGCTGATTGTCAAGGAACCGGGCGTGACCGTCACCTTCGCGCTCCATAACCTGGAGGAGCGCGGCACGCTGTTCCTCGGCCCCGGGGTGCAGGTCTACGAGGGGATGATCGTCGGCGAACACTCGCGCGACAACGACCTGGTGGTGAACCCCTGCAAGAAGAAGCACCTGACCAACATGCGCGCCTCGACCTCGGACGAGACGATCCGGCTCACGACGCCGCGCCAGATGGACCTCGAGGACTGCATCGAATTCATCGCCGGCGACGAGCTGGTCGAAGTGACGCCGAAGAACGTCCGCCTGCGCAAGCGCCTGCGCAGCGCCCAGGACCGCAAGCGCCGCGATCGCTCGGGGGCGGAGGTCGTCGTCTCTTGAGTTGGGCCACCGGCCCCCGACCGCTGCGCTTCGCCCACCGCGGCGCCTCCGCCCGCGCTCCCGAGAATACCCTGGCCGCCTTCGAGGAGGCCATCCGCCACGGGGTCGACGCCCTGGAGCTCGACGTGCACTTGAGCGCCGACGGCGTGCCGGTCGTGATGCATGACGACACGGTGGACCGCACGACCAACGGGCACGGCGCCGTCTCCTCGCTGAGACTCGAGACTCTCAAGAGACTCGACGCCGGCGCCTGGTTCGACCGCCGCTTCCGCGGCGAGAGGGTCCCGACTCTCGAGGAGACCCTCGACTGCGCGCGGGGTCGCTGTGGCCTCAATATCGAGATCAAGGAGCCGTCCTCGGGGCGCCGGCGGCGTTCCGGATCCCCCGCGAGTCCGCGCGAGCGGAGCGGCGCCGCGTTGGCGGCGGCCGTGGCGCGCTGCCTGGCGCGCTCCCGCTTCGCCGGTCTTCTGATCGTCTCGTCCTTCGCGCCGGCCGCTCTGATCCGGGCGCGGGCTGCCATGCCCCGCGCCCGTCTCGGCTTCCTCGCCTCGCGCTCGAGCGCCGGGCTCTTGCCCCTGCATCGCCGCGTCGGCCTCTTCGCCCTGCACCCGCATGCGCGCCTCGCCAGCCACGGTCGTATCTCGGCCGCTCACCAGGCCGGCCTCGCCGTCTTCGTCTGGCCGGTGAACGACGTGCCCCTGATGCTTCGCCTGGTCTCGCTCGGGGCCGACGGTCTGATGACGGACGACCCGGCTCTCTTCTCTGTCCTCGACCGCAGCGCTGCGCCGTCTTGACAAAGGGTGGGCCTTGTGGTGTATTTGGCCCCCACTCAAGATCACGACAAAACGGAACCGCGCAGAGGGGGTGAGATCGTGGCCAAGAAGAAAGCGAAGCGAAAGATGCCCCGCCGGAAGAAGGTGGTCCGGAAGGCGGCGCGCAAGAAGGCTTCGGCCTCTCGCGGGGCCCGAAGAAAGAGCTCCCGCAAAGCCCGCCCGGCGAGGAAGTCAGGCGGCCGCAAGGCGGCACGGCGCAAGAGTCCGCCCCGCAGGATGGTGGCGGCGGCGAAACCGGTGCCGGCGCCCTCTCCGGACTCCACGCCGGGAAGCACCCCTGTTCCGGGGGGCTACACCCCGACCTACGGCACGGTCTACGGAACGGAGGAAGAGTAGTCCGGGACCCTCCTCCAGCAGCCAGGCTCGAGACCAAAAGGCCGCTCCGGCGCCCTGCGAATCGCGCCGGGCGGCTTTTTTCTTCGCGGAGTTCGACGCCCAGGCCAGCGTTCCACGCTTGCGGTTGACACCCTGAAAACGGGAATTATATTGGGTTATGTTCGCAACGCGTAGACCCCTTCCTGAGAGGCGCGATGGACGGACAGCCCCAGGTCTCATCCGAGGAAACGTTCCGCAAGGGTCTGGCGGCGCTGGAGCGCCGCACCTACAAAGAAGCGATCTCTCTGTTCCAGGGAGCGATCGACCAGGAGCGCCAGGAGGGGGTGAAGAACCCCCGGATGAAGTACGTCTCCTTCCTCGGCCTCGCCACGACTCTGATGCAAGGGCGGTCGGACGAGGGGCTCAAATTGTGCGAACAGGCGGTCAAGCGCGAATTCTTCGACCCCGACCTTTATTGCAACCTGGGGATCGTCTATCTCAGAAACCGGCAGAAGGCGCGGGCCTTCGAGGCGTTCCAGAAGGGACTCAACCTGAAGCCGGGGCATCGCCGCATCCTGGAAGAGCTCGAACGCTACGAGAGGCGCGACCATCCGGTCTTCGCCTTCCTGCCGCGCACCCATCTGGTCAACCGACTGGCGGGAAGGCTGAGGTATCGTCTCCGCATCCTCTTCAGCGGCTCCGCGCCGACCGAGGCCTGAGCCTCCCACGGGTCCTTCCCGCCTTCGTCTCCCTGCTCTCAGTCGCTCTCGTCTCGACTCCAGCCGACGCCGCCACCCCCAATGCGCCCACGGCCGCCGACGCGCCGCGGGAGAGCCGACGCCTGACCCCGGCCGAATACTCGCGGCGGGGGACCAACTACCTGGCGCGGCCGCGCCCGGAGGACCAACTGGAGGCGGAGCGCCTCTTCCGCAAGGCACTGGACGGGGATCCGGACCTGGTCGAGGCGCACACGGGCCTGGCGCGCCTCTCCATCTATCTCTACACGCTGGGGATCGATGAGACCCCGGAGAGGCTGGAGACGGCGCTCGAGGAGGCGCGCCGGGCCGTCGACCGGGCGCCTGACGGCGCGTCGGCGCGGGCCGCCCTGGCGCTCGCCCGCGCCACCGACGATCGTCTGACGCCGGCGCTCGACGAGGCGCGCCGGGCCGTGGCGCTCGATGCCTCCTCGGCCGACGCCCAGGTCGCCCTGGGAATCGTCCTGCGACTGCGCCGGGAGACCGAGGCCTCGCTGGCCGCCTGCCGGCGCGCGGCGGCCCTGGCTCCCGACGAGCCGCGGGTCCTCGTGGCGCTGGCCGACAGTCTGAGAGAATCGGAGCGTTTCAGCGAGGCGATTGAGATGTACGGTCAGGCGATCGATCTCGATCAC
>DASTNM010000469.1:0-4251 GCA_035762745.1 Candidatus Polarisedimenticolia bacterium | reverse complement strand
CGCCCTCCGCGATGGCTCGCTGTGCCGCCTGCTTGATCTCCTCCGGCGCCTCGAAATCGGGGAAACCCTGGGCGAGATTGATCGCCCCATGGAGCATCGCCTGCCGGGTCATCTCGCGGATGACCGACTCGGTGAAGCGCTCGGCCTTGTCGCTGATGAAGCGCTTGTCCTGGGCCCTGCCGGGTTTCATGGTGAGGAAGCCTAGCACAGCGATCCGGCGTCAGTGTTTGGGTTGTGACGCCGGACCCGGCAACGGCTGAGATCCGAATGTGACCGTAGTTACAGAAACGGGAGGCCGATCGAGGCCAGAGTGATTGTCACAACCACCCACACCCTCGACCCACTGGAGGGACTGTCCCCCTCCGGTCCGTGGGGAGACGTTAACTGAGCTGACGGTCGACCCAGGGCCGGAGGGTGGACACGAGGTTGAGCTTGCACCGCCGGCGTGTCAGCCGGCCTCGATCCGGAGCACCCGGTCCAGCGCGTTTCGATCCAGGATCTCGATCCTCTTCCGCCCCAGTCGGAGCATTCCCGCCTCCTGGAAGGCTTCCAGCGTCCGGCTCACCACTTCGCGGGTCGTGCCCAGGTCGTCGGCCAGCATCTGATGGGTGGCGGCGATCGGCTCCTTGTGGAGGAGCAGCCGCGAGGCGAGGCGCTGATCCACCCGGCGGAAGGCCACGTCGTCGATCAAAGCCATCAGGTGCGCCATCCTCTGGGAGAGAAACCGGAACACGAAGACCCGGAAGGCCGGGGACTTCAGAACCAGCTCCAGGAACAGATCCCGGGGAACACCGAGAAGGGTCAGCTTCGTCTCGGCCGTCCCCACCGCGGGATAGGGGGTCCCGCCGAGCAGGGCCACCACCGTGATGACGCAGCTCTCCCCGGGGCTCAGCCGGTAGAGGAGGATCTCGTGCCCGTCCGGACTGCATTTCGAGGCCCGGATCACCCCTTCGACCAGCAGCGGGTAGTGTGTGCAGGGGCTCCCTTCCTGGAAGAGCCGCTGGCCGGCGGGAGCCTGAACGAGCCTGGCCGTCTCCTCGACCTTCCGGAGCAGGTCCGGAGGCAATTCCTCGAGCACCGGGTAACAACGAAGGAGCCTGTCGCGATCGGTCTTGTTCATACGGCGACCTCCCTGATCCCCTCTCATCGTCTTGTAGTGGGCCGGTCCGTCGTTCTTCAATTGTACATTCGGAGTCGACATTTGTTCAATCACTCCCGCACTCTCTTGACATCGAGGTCTCCATCGTTCTACATTTCGCCATGTGACGAAATGTATCAGCGAACGATGCGTGACTTCGAAGCAGCCCTGAAGGCGGCGGGCGATCCGACCCGAACCCGGATCCTGAAGCTGCTCCAGCAGGGCGAACTCTGCGTCTGCCAGGTCCAGGCCGTCCTGCACCTCGCGCCCTCCACCGTGTCGAAACACCTGACGATTCTCAAGACTGCGGGTCTCGTCAACGATCGGCGCGAGGGCAAATGGATCCACTACAGGCTGGCGCCGGAGAGCCGGAACCCCCACGCGAGCGGGGTCCTCGCCCTTCTTTGCGGGCGCCTGGGCCGGGATCCGAGGATCCTCGACGA
Source organism: Candidatus Polarisedimenticolia bacterium (assembly GCA_035762745.1). Lineage (GTDB taxonomy): Bacteria > Acidobacteriota > Polarisedimenticolia > Gp22-AA2 > Gp22-AA2 > DASTNM01. The sequence continues at coordinate 2,670 of DASTNM010000469.1, read as the reverse complement.
CCTCAAGAGGCTGAGGATCGTGCTCAAGGTCCCGGTGGCGAGACTGTGCGATCTCATCCCGATCCGGCCGCGCCGCGGGTCGCACTCCGATCCCCGGGTGACCGCAAGGGGTCGGAGGCCGCATGCCTGAGCGTCCTCCGCGCATCCTATTCGTCTGCGTGGAGAACTCCTGCAGGTCGCAGATGGCCGAGGGGTTCGCGCGTGCCCTGAGTCAGGGAAGACTCGAGGCCTCCAGCGCCGGCTCGCGGCCGAGCGGCCGGGTCGACCCACGCGCCATTGCTTCGATGAAGGAGCGTGGCGTCGACCTGACGAAACAAAGACCGAAGGGGCTCGAGGACCTCCCGGCAGGCGTGATCTGGGACTGCATCGTGACCATGGGCTGCGGCGATTCGTGCCCACACCTCGAGGCGAAGACAAGACTGAACTGGGAGCTCCCGGACCCCAGGACGATGAGCGACGAGGAGTTTCATCGTGTGCGGGACGAGATCGAATGTCTCGTCAGGAACCTCTTGGAGCTGGTCGGGCGTTCCACCGTGCGAGAGGGGAGGGCGGGGGAGGGATGAACGAGCCCGCGCCGCGGAAGCACCTGAACTTCTTTGAGCGGTACCTCACCCTGTGGGTGATGATCTGCATGGTCGTCGGCACCCTTCTCGGCAAAGTGTTCCCAGGCGTCACCCGAGCGTTTCGAAGTCTCGAGCTCGGTGAGGGGAGCCGGATCAACGGTCCCATCGCCGTCCTGATCTGGCTGATGATTTACCCGATGATGCTGAAGATCGACTTCGGGAGCCTGCTCGGGGTGAGGAGGCGTCCGGGCGGTGTGCTGGTGACGTTGTTCGTGAACTGGGTCATCAAGCCGTTCTCGATGGCCTTCCTGGGCTGGCTGTTCTTCAAGCACGTCTTTCTTCCGTGGATCGGACCCGAGCTGGCCGACCAGTATGTCGCGGGTGTCATCATCCTGGCGGCGGCCCCGTGCACCGCTATGGTTTTCGTGTGGTCGTACCTCACCGACGGCGACCCGGCCTATACGCTCGTCCAGGTTTCACTCAACGACCTGATCATGCTTGTCCTCTTCGCCCCGATCGTCGGCCTCCTCGTTGCGGGAGCCAGCGGTCTGCACGTCCCGTTCGAGGTTCTGCTCTGGAGCGTCGTCGTCTTCATCGTGATCCCGCTGGCCCTGGGCAGCCTCAGTCGGTGGATCCTGATCCGGACCAGGGGCAGGGCGTGGTTCGAGGGGGCCTACCTGCCGCTCTTCCAGCCGGTGACCACCGTGGCTCTCCTGGCCACGCTCGTCTTGATCTTCGCCTTCCAGGCCGACAACCTCACGGGGCGGTTCTTCCACGTTCTTCTCATCGCGGTCCCGATCCTCATTCAGGTCTACTTGAACTCCGGCCTCACCTATGGCCTGATGCTGGTCTTCGGGATACCTCACGATGTCGCGGCCCCCGGCGCCCTCATCGGGGCGAGCAATTTCTTCGAGCTGGCAGTGGCCGTCGCCATCACCTTGTTCGGCGCCGACTCGGGTGCCGCCCTGGCGACAGTGGTGGGCGTCCTCGTCGAGGTCCCGGTCATGCTCTCCGTTTGCGCCGCCTGCAAAAGAACGCGTCACTGGTTCCCATCGGTCGCCGGGCCCGCGTGACATCGGGCGCGATACAATGACGCCCGACATGCTGCAACTCTTCGTGGACGCCGATGGCTGCCCCGTGAAGCAGGAGGTGTACCGCGTGGCGCGGCGCTTCGGGCTTCGGGTCAAGGTCGTGACGAACGCGTCGCTGTCGATGCCGCCCGACGAGCGGGTCGAGCTGGTCGTCGTCGGCCGGGGACTCGACGCCGCCGACGACTGGATCGCCGGGCAGGCCGCTCCGGACGACATCGTGATTACGGCGGACATCCCCCTCGCGTCGCGCTGCCTGAAGAAGGGAGCCAGGGTGCTCGGCACGACGGGCCGCCCCTTCACCGACGACAACATCGGCGAGGCGCTCGCGACGCGGGAGCTGATGTCCCATCTGCGCGATCTCGGGAACGCGACCGGCGGGCCGGCGCCCTTCGATGAGCGCGACCGCTCCCGCTTCCTGCACGGCCTCGATCAGATGATCCAGGAGATCCGCCGGCGCCGGCCCGAAGCCGCCGACGGACGAAGGTAGCGCGCCCGGCATGCCCCACTCGATCTCGACTCCGCGGGATTTCAGCTTCAAGCGCACGGTGCTCAGTCATGGCTGGGCGGAGCTCCCGCCCTTCTCCGTCGACCGGGACACCTGGACTCTGAAGCGGGTCCTCGATCTGGACCAGTCACCTCCGGTGACCGTCACGATCAACGGCACCCGCAGGGCCCTCCTGATCCGGACATCCCGTCCCCTCGGTCAACGCGCCACGAAGAGGGTCGAGCGCCAGGTGCGGCATATGCTCAGGCTGGACGACGACCTGAGGGGCTTCTACAGGACGATGTCCACCGCCCCGGATTTCGCCTGGATTACCGAGCAGGGCGCCGGTCGCCTGCTCCGGTCGCCGACGGTCTTCGAGGATCTGGTCAAGATGATCTGCACGACCAACTGCTCCTGGTCCCTGACCGAGAAGATGGTCAAAGGACTGGTCCAGAATCTGGGACGCGAAGCGAGTGACGGCGGAAAAACCTTCCCCACGCCGGAGGCCATGGCGCGGAGGCCTCTGCGCTTC
>DASTNM010000468.1:0-5670 GCA_035762745.1 Candidatus Polarisedimenticolia bacterium | reverse complement strand
GAGCGACACGACGGAGCAGAGCTGCGATCGATTGTTCGCCCGCGCCAAGGCCCTGAGGCGGCATGCGGAGATCCGGCTCGACACGGGTCTACGCCACGGCTTTCTCTTCCGGCCCCTCCCCGAATGGATGAAGCCGGCCATCCGCTGGGCGCGCGAGCGTGAGATCGACTAGAGCGTCGGGGTGGCGCGCACTCAGAACCTCGAGTGAGATCGGAGAACCGGTCAGAAGCCGATCTCCTTCATTGCCGCTTCGAACCGGGGATTCCCGAGGAACTTCCTGAACGAGTCGTCCTGCCGGGGGTTGGGGTAGCTCTCGCCCGGCAGGAAATTCGCCTTGCGCTCGTAGGCCAGCTTGAGGTTTCCCAGCGCTCCGTCGAGATCCCCGAGCTCCGCCTGGGTGCAGGCCAGATTGTAGTAATAGAAGGGATACTCGGGGTCCTTCTTGATGGCGCCCTCGAAGAGCGTCTTCGCGTCGTCCAGCCGGCCGCTGAGCCCATACGCCATTCCCAGCTGATCGTGCAGGATGCGATCGTCCCGGGGTTCCATCTTGTCCGATGTGCTGCCGAGCGCCAGGGCCTTCTCGTACTCCGGTATCGATTCTTTGAACTTCTCCTGATAGAACAGGCTGTGTCCGAGGTACAAATGCGGGAAGTCCCAGTCCGGGATTGATTTCGTCAGCGCGCGGAGATATTTCTCCGCTTTCGAATAGTCCTTCGCGAGATAGGCGGCCTTCCCCTTTTCAAAGTCGGCCTTCGCACCGCGGGGAGCTTCGGTCTGGCCGGTGGCCGCAAGGCCTCCGACTCTCGCCCTCACGCGTTCGGCGATGGGCTTCGGATGCCTGAAGGACGTCACGACCAGGATGTTGTCCCATCGATCGATCAGCTCCGGGTGCAGCGACGTCGGATGGTCCTCGCCCCAGATGAAGGTCTTCAGGAAGCTCAGCGCCATCTCGGCATCCGCCTGGTTGGCGTACTCATAATAGAAGATGGCGCCCTCATCCCTGCCACACCGCATCGGCTGGGCCCGTCTGGCGACGGTCTTCGCGCCGGTGACCTGCCCGGCAAAATCCTCGGAATACTGGGACTGCGCCTGAAGCGAGATCGCGTGTCCGCCCTCGAAGGGCACGCACCCCTCGGGCAGCGCATTGTCGGGCAGGACGATTTCGGAGAGCCGGTGGGGTTGGTCGGCGGCCTCGGCCGTGCGGACCGCGGCGACTGTCTGTAGAAGCATCACGGTCGACCCCACGAGCGCCACCGTCAAGAAGGACCGCGGTCTCCTCATTGTTCCCCCTCCTTCCCCAGCGACGGAATGTCCCATGACCTCTCGACCGATGCCGCCGAGTATAGACGGATTCGCCGCATGATGAAGGCGCAGCCTGGATGCAGCCTGACTGCTCAGGGCCCGTAGGTGAAGCCGAGGGCGCCGTAGGGGCCGGCGGTGGCGGGCTGGCCGACCCAGTAGCCCTGGGACTTGAGGCCGAGTTCGAGGTAGAGGCCACGCGGCCAGCCGCGGCGGAAGCGGGCGCGGAGGCGGGCGCCGGCGCCGAGGCCGTTGCGGGGATCGCGCCAGACTTCGGCTGCGCCGCCGAAGGAGAGGTGCGCGCTGTCGAGCAGATCGGCGGCGGCGAGGCCGAGGGCGCCGAACGATCCGGAGGGTCCACGGCCGCGGCGGGCGACGAGACTGAGCGAGCGGACTGGAGCGATGGCGTCGTTCGGCGCCATGATCCATTCGAGCGAGGTCTCGCCTCCCGAGGGAGTCCACTCCGAGGAGAGGACCGGCAGGAAGCGGGTTTGGGAGGCGTGCGGCAGAGGCAGGGGCGGCGTCGTGTCGCCGCTCGCCGCGGCGCGCAGGGCGGAGCCGAGGGCCCACCAGACGCCGGGATCGAGGAGGTTCCAGTAGGCCTGCCGGCGCAGGCGCCGGTACTGCCGGAAGAGCGCGTCGTCGACGCCGGCGGGGGTGATGCCGTTGCCGTCGGCGTGCAGCTCGTGCAGGTAGCCGAGGTAGCGGGCGACGTCGCCGCCGCCGCTGTACTCGGAGAAGAAACGGGCCGGCCGGCCGCGCGGGCTGGGGGTGGTGCGCAGGACGTAATCGGAGGCGACCAGCCGGTTCGAGACGAGAAACAGGAGATCGAGCGGGCGCAGGCGGACCCCTTCGACCGCCCGGCGCTCCAGCAGCGTGGCGGCGAGGCCGTTCGCCTCGGTGCCTCCTATATAGATGTACAGCAGCTCCTCGGTGCTCTTCCCCGCCCCGTCGAAGGTACTGTACGAGGTCCGCCCCTCCCAGGGAGAGCCGAGGTGCACGGAGGGGGACGTGTGGAGCTCGCGCCCGCGGCCGCCGTGTCCGAACCCTTCGTGCAGGGCGACTCCGAACCACCAGGCGATCGGCGCGTCCCAGGCGAGGGTGCGAAGGGGGCGCAGCACGATGCCGGCCGGCTCGAACCACCTGAACAGCCTCTCCTCCCCCGCGCCGATTCCGGTCACCGCGGCGGCCAGGTCGCGAGCGCCCGACTCGGCGTCGAACCAGGGGGAGATCTGCAGCTCGTAGCGCGGCCGTGCGTGGTCGTCGGCGGGCGGGCGCGCGGCCGGATCGTCGGCCGCCGCGTCCGCCACGACGATCGGCAGGAGGATCAGGACGCAGAACGACGCCGACGCGCGGGCGGTCACGCGGTGGCCCTCGGGCGGGTCGTCCTGCGGCGGCGCGCGCTTCCGATCCTCACTGGTGTAGACTCCCGTGGTGCCCAGGCGGCGCCCCGGACGGCCGCGTATCCTTATTTATACCCTGACCGGCGTGATCCCGGCAGCCGGCCTGGCCGCCACCCTTCCGGAGCGGGCCGGAGATCCGGCGCCATGGAGATTCCGCTGACCGACAACGGCCGCACCACCGCCATCCGCAAGGTGCTGTGGCAGGTGATGGCGCTGAACCTGGTGGTCGCCGTCGCCAAGCTTGCCTGGGGCCTCTACTCCGGGGCGATCAGCATGGTGGCCGACGGCGTCCACTCGTTCATGGATTCGTCGTCGAACGTCATCGGCCTGATCGGCACCGCCGTCGCGGCCCGCCCCCCCGACCACGGGCATCCCTACGGGCATCGCAAGTTCGAGGTGATCGCGGCGCTCGGAATCACCTTCCTGCTGTTCATGGCGGCGTACGAGATCCTGACGGGGGCGGTCACGCGGCTGGCGAGCGGCGAGCCGCCGCGGGTGACGGCCACGTCGTACGTGGTGATGCTGGTCACGATCGCCATCAACACGTTCGTCACCATCTACGAGCGCCGGCGCGGCCTGGCTCTGCGCAGCCCCATCCTGGTCGCGGACTCTCTGCACACCCGGAGCGACATCTACGCCTCGATCGCCGTCCTGGCGGGGCTCACCGGCGCGGCGCTGCAGCGTCCGTGGTTGGACCCGCTCGCCGCCTTCGTCGTGGTGGCGTTGATCGCGCGCGCCGGCTTCCGGATCGTGGCCGCGTCGCTCGACGTCCTGGCCGACGCGCGCGTCTACCATCCGGACGCGATCGCGGCGGCCGCGCTCGAGATCCCCGGGGTGATCGACTGCCACGACATCCGGACCCGGGGCCTCCCGGACCACGTGCATCTCGATTTCCATCTTACCGTCGCGCCGGAGACGCCGACGAGCGAGGCGCACGCCATCGCCCACAAGGTCGTCGACGCGATCCAGAAGCGCTTCCCGGGGATCCGCGACGTGACGCCGCACGTCGAGCCGCCCGAAGAGGCCGGAGGCGCGGGAGGAGGACCATGACGGAGCGCTGCGAGATGCCGGCGCGCCAGGCCACGGCGCAGGAGATTCACGACATCCTGACGGGCGCGCGGCGCATCGCGGTCGTGGGGCACTCCGACGATCCGTCCCGGGACTCCTATCGGATCGGCCGCTACCTGGCGGCGCATGGATACGAGGTCTTCGCCGTCAATCCAAACGCCCGCACGACCCCGGAGATCCGCTTCTATCCCGACCTGGCGTCGGTCCCGCGGCCGATCGACGTCGTCGACATCTTCCGCAAACCGGAGTTCATCGCGGCGATCGTGGACGAGGCGATCGCCATCGGCGCCGGGGCGATCTGGATGCAGCTCGGCCTGGCGCACAACGCGGCGGCGGAGAAGGCGCGTGCGGCCGGGCTGAAGGTCGTCATGAACCGCTGCATCATGATCGAGCACCGCGCGCTATAATCCCGGCGCCCGCGGGGGCCGACAGGCGTCCTCCCGCGCGCACTCTCATCCAGGAGGCCTCATGCGGCGATGTGCCGGGCGACAGGCGATCGTTCTGGTTTTCTTCATGGCTCTCGGCCTGCCGGCGACCGCCGCGGCCGCCGGCGCGGCGGCGTCGCCCCACCCCTACGCCTCGGCACGGACCTGCAGCGCCTGCCACCAGGCGATCCACAAGTACTGGTCCGAATCGCCGCACGCGCTGTCGGCCTCCAACCCGGTCTTTCTGGAGACGCTCCGGCGCGGCGTCGAGACGGCGGCGGACAAGACCGCCGCGCGACGCGAGTGCGTCTGGTGCCACGCGCCGACGACGCTGGTCACGAACGACTTCGAGTTGAAGGACCCGGTGTCGCGCGAGGGGATCACCTGCGACTTCTGCCACACAGTCGCCGACGTCGACATGGACCAACAGGACCGGCCGTTCGTCACCGAGCCGGGCCCGGTCAAGCGCGGACCCCTGGAGTACGCCAAGTCGCCGGCGCACAAGACCGCCTACTCCCCCCTGCACCGCGCCAGCCCCCTTCTGTGCGCCGCCTGCCACGAGTGGAAGAACACCCACGGCGTGGCGGTGCTCTCGACCTACAGCGAGTGGAAAGCGGGGCCGTACCCGGCGCGCGGTGTCCCCTGCCAGGACTGCCACATGGGGCTGGTCCCGGGCGCCACGGTGCGCGAGGACATCAAGGGGACGAGCCTGAGGGTCGTCAACCTGCACCGCCTGGTCGGCGGCAGCGCCCGCAGCCAGCTGGCGCGCGGGCTCGATCTCAAGATCGAGTCGATGACCCGCTCCGGAGAGATGGCCGACATCGCCGTCTCGGTCACCAACGTCGCCGCCGGCCACCCGGTGCCCGGCGGGCTCGCCACCAAGAGCCTGGTGCTGGCGGTCGGCGTCGAGGCGGCCGACGGCACGCTGCAGCACCGCCAGGAGAGGGTCTACCGGCGCGAGATGAAAGACGCTCAGGGGAAGGTGCTGGAAGACCTCAACGCGATCTTCGCGCAGGCGACCTCGATCGGGATCGACAACCGCATCAAGCCGAAGGAGTCGCGCACCGAGCGCTTCAGCCTGCCGATTTCGCCGGGCGCCCGCGCGCTCGTGGCGCGCCTCGAGTACCGCGACGCCTCCGACCCGCGCGGCGGGCCGAAGACCCTCCTGGTCACCGAGACGAAGCGCGACCTCGCGCCGCGCTGAGCCGCCCGGCGCGGCCGCGGCGGCGAGGATCGAACCCGACAGTGGCACGTCGCTTGCTCATCATCTCAGCGGCATTGTGGTCTAGCAGGGAGATGGCTCCGGGATTCGGCTGGATGGCGAAGCGAAGCGCCGATGAACGGAGCATGCCGGCCGGGGCTCCCGGTGTTGGAAGACTTGGCAAAGTGCTGAGTCTCCGGTAGTTCCGAAAGGCTTGGACCGGGGGTCCCGGCTCTCCCGACATCCCTTCGCGCCGGACGGGAACCCCTCGAGC
>DASTNM010000467.1:0-2910 GCA_035762745.1 Candidatus Polarisedimenticolia bacterium | reverse complement strand
CGCGGGAGACTGGCGCGGCAAGCGGTATCGCGGACGCCGCCGACTCGCCTGGCTGGCGGCGGAGGCGCTGCTCGGAATCTACTTCACCGCGGCCTTCGTGCATGCCCTCCGGGCCGGAACCTACGCCTCGCTCCCCCTCCTACTCCTGTTCCAGTCCGGCTTCGTCGCCAGCGTTCTCCTCTCCCTGGCGCCGGCGATCCGCCGCTCCCCGGCTCACCGGGCGCAGGCCCTGACCTAATCCTCTGGTCCGGTGGACGCAGGATTTTCCGAGAGTCGGCGTCGTACGAGGATTCAAGCGCAGCCCTGTCGTTCCGGGCGGTCGATTTTGGCTCCCGCCCGCTCCGGCGACGCTGGCACTGACGTTGCTTAGGGATTCGACTCGGGCCGGGGTGGTCAGGGTATCCGCCGGTATGGCACCGGGGTAGAGAATTGGCGGTTCGCCTCTTGCGCAGTGCGTGAAACATGTGCTTAACTTCATGCCAGCCGGCTTGCCGTTGATATTTGCGTGCCTATATTCCTGAACGATCGGTTTCACCGGGGACGCACCATTCCCTCCGGGCCTGATGCTGGATCGAGTTTGCTTTCAATGATCGCCCGCCGGATGACCGGCGCGGCGCAGCCTGGTGCATTCGCGTATCGGGGAGGGTCACGACGATGAGGATCGGCATAGCCTGTCTGGCTGTGATGCTGGCCGCAGGGCTGGCGATTGCGCCGGTGTCGGCGCAGGAGGCGACCTCGGGAACGATCGCCGGAAAGATCACCGACCCCGCCGGCAAGCCGATCGCCGGGGCGGTGGTGATCGTCACCTCCCAGTACGGCACGCGCACGTCGGAGTCGGACGCCGACGGCAACTACATCGTGCCGTTCCTGAAGCCGGGAAGCTACTCGGTGCGCGTCGAAGCGGCCGGGGGGTTCAACACCGTCATCCGCAACGACGTCACCGTCCGCCTGAACGAGAGGAACGGGCTCAACGTCACCCTCGAGCCGGGGAAGACCGAGACGGTCACCGTCACCGGCGAGACGCCGCTGGTCGACATCAAGTCGACCGCCTCCACGACCAACGTCAAGTACGACGAGTTCGCCAACGCGGTGCCTCTCGGGCGCTCGTTCACCGACACCTACGCCGTGGCGCCGGGAGTCGTCAGCGGCCTCGGGACCGGCAGCGGGAACTATTCCATCAGCGGCTCGTCGGGCCTCGAGAACTCTTATCTCATCGACGGCGTCAACGTCACCAACACCGGGTACGGCGGGATCGGCGCCTACAACATCGTCTACGGCTCGCTCGGCACCGGCGTGACCAGCGAGTTCCTCGACGAGGTGCAGATCAAGACCGGCGGCTTCGAGGCGGAGTACGGCCAGGCGCTCGGCGGGATCATCAACACCATCGTCAAGTCGGGGACGAACGACTTCAAGGGGAGCGTCGCCTGGTTCGCCACCCCCAGCGGGCTGCGCGACAACTACACCCTGGTCACCCTCGACAGCGGCAACTCGAACCTGGTGAGCCAGAACGTCAACGACTTCGCCTTCTCGGTCGGCGGGCCGATCAAGAAGGACAAGCTGTTCTACTTCGTCGCCTACAACCCGGTCATCACGACGCAGAGGAACCGCGCTACCGACCTGCTGAACCCCGGCTTCGATGCAGCGTTTGCCGGCAACCCCAGATTTGTCGACCCGACGGTCGGATTCGACGTCACGAACCCGCTGGCGTTCCCATCCTCGGGCCAGGACCTGGAGAGGAAACGCACCGCCAACAACTACGCCGTGAAGTTCACCTGGCAGCCGAGCGCCAAGCACCAATTCGAGCTGACCGTCTTCGGCGACCCGGCCAAGGGGGACCGGGGACCGCAGCGCGACACGGCGCCGCGCTTCACCGATTTCGCCACTGGCGGCGGTGAGAGCACGATCGAGTTCGGATCGAACAACGGCACCCTCAAGTGGAACGCCGTCTTCAGTCCCAAGTTCTTCCTCGAGGCGCAGGTCGGACGGCACGTCGGCAAGTTCCGCGAGACCTCGGTCAAGGACGAGATCCGCTACAGCGACCTCAGGAACAACCTCGAGTTCCGGCGGGGCGCGACCTCCTACAGCCTGGACGGAACCTCTGGGAACATCGCCCCCTTCGGGGCGCCGATCCTGCCGGTCACCACTCTGGAGGGAGGGGTCGGGTTCATCAGCAACCAGGACGACAAGAACACCCAGTACCAGCTCAAGTTCACGAGCATCGCCGGCAACCACGAGGTGAAGTTCGGCGTCGAGTACGACGACATCTCCTACCTCGACACCGGCACCTACACCGGGCGGTCGTTCAACGTTCAGCTCCCGGTCAGCGACACCTCCGGGAACCCGGTCGACAATTTCACCTGCACTGCCGGCGCATGCTCGGGGGGACCCGACGGCCTCCAGGACGTCGTCTACGTCCCGACCCGGGGCGGAGCGCAGGTCAGCGTGCGCAACGGTGTCGGCGGCGACCCGCTGGTCGCCTTCGACAGCGGCAACCGCTTCCGCGTCACCCGGGCCCGCATGGGACCCGCCCTGCCGCCCACTTCGGCGCGGGAGTACAGCGCCTTCGTGCAGGACACCTGGTCGATCACTCCGCGCTTCACGGTCAAAGCGGGAGTCCGGATCACCGAGGAGCAGATCACCGGCTCCGGCTCGTTCACCCTGCCGTTCGGGACCGAGACGGTCGACGTCAGCGGCGTCCCGACCCGCATCTACTTCCCCGGCACGTCGTCCTATCGGCCGAACCGCTACTCCTTCTCCGGCAACCTGGCACCGCGCCTCGGCGTCATCTGGGACGTCCTCGGGAACGGCAAGAGCCGGCTCTACGCCAATTTCGGTCGCTACTTCGAGAGAGTGCCGAGCGATCTGGCCGTGCGCGCCTTCAGCAACGAGGTCGGCGTCAGCCTGCAGGAG
>DASTNM010000466.1:0-2759 GCA_035762745.1 Candidatus Polarisedimenticolia bacterium | reverse complement strand
GAAGCGCTCGAAGCCGAACGGCCGGAGTTCGGATGGGATCCCCGGCCCGTCGTCCTCGACCGACACCGAGCCGCGGCCGGCGGCGCTCGAGACTCTGATCCGGATGCGGGCCCGCGGTCCGGCGTAGCGGCGCGCGTTCTCAACCAGGTTCCCGAGGGCGCGGGCCAGAAGCTCCTCGCTGCCGCGCACCAGGATCTCGTCGGGTGCCAGGACTTCGGGGGCGGGCGGGCCGGCGCCGTCGGCGCGGGCCTGCCGCGCCGACACCTCGCGCGCCAGATCGCACAGGTTGACCGGCGCCGAGGGAAGCGCGGCGGTCTCCGAGCGGGCCAGGAGGAGAAGCGCCTCGACCAGCCGGTCGAGCGACTCCAGATCGACCAGCGCCCCCTCGACCTCGTCGCGGCCGGCCGGGGACGCCGGGCTCACGCCCCGCAGCGATTCGAGGCGGGCGCGCAGCACCGTGAGCGAGGTCCGAAGCTCGTGCGAAGCCTCCTGGGTGAAGCGTTTCTCGCGCTCGAGCGCCTCCCCCAGATCGGCCCGAAGCGTGTCGAAGGCGCGCTCGAGATCCGCCAGCTCGGCAGGCTCGGCGCCCACGCCGAGCGCCAGACCCGGGCGGGCCCGCAGCGCGCTCGCGGCCCCCGCCAGGGCCTGCAGGGGCTTCAGTCGGCGGCGGAAGAGGATGCGGCCGATCCCGGCCCCCGCCAGGACCGCCAGCGGCAGGACCGCCAGGAGCCCCGCGGCCGCCCGCCGCATCTCGGGACGGGAGAGCGCCTCGCCGGTCACCACCACGACCCGGTGCCCGTCGTCGCACACGCGCAGGCAGGCGCGGTAGGCGAGCCCCCCGATCCAGCCGTGGGGCAGATCGGAGCCGCAATTGCGGTTTCGCGCCAGGCCGATCCCTTCCGCCGACCAGCCGGCCAGACTCCCCTCGGACTCCAGGGCCCGGCCGCCGCGCTCCCAGAGCTCGAAGCGGTACCCCGGCATGGCGGACTGGTGAAAGGCCTGGCGGGTCGCCTCGAGGTAGTCGCGCGGCATCTCCCGCTCCTCCGCGGCGATCGTCTGGCAGAGGGAGGTCGCGAGCGAGCGCAGCTGGCTGTCCTGGTCCTTGCGCAGCAGGATGATCCCCGCCGCCAGAGCGCCGGTCACGAGAAGAAGACAGGCCAGCAGGACGACCAGCGTCTGGATCCGGAGCAGCTGCCCCAGGAGGGTCGGGCGCCTCATCCCGGCGGGCCGATCGAGTAGCCGAAACCCCGATGAGTTCTGATCGGCCCATCGCCGCCGCGCGGCGCCAGCTTGCGCCGCATCCGGCCGATCAGGACCTCCAGGCTCGACGCGGCGCTCTCGGTCTCCTCCCCCCAGACGGCCTGCAGGATGTCGGCGCGCGGCACCGGCCGGCCGCGGTGCCGCAGGAGGACCTCGAGGATCGCGAACTCGCGGGCCGTCAACGGGGTCTCCCGCCCCTCGCGCAGCACACGCCGCTCATCGAGTCGCACCTGGATCGTCCCCAGGGTCACGACGGCGGCCTGCAGCCGCGGCCCCCGGCGCAGGAGCGCGCGGACACGCGCCAGAAGCTCCGCCACGGCGAACGGCTTTCGCAGGTAATCGTCGGCTCCGGCGTCCAATCCTTCGACCCGGTCCTCGACTCCACCGCGCGCCGTGAGCATCAGCACCGGCGTCGTCTCGCCCTGTCCGCGCAGCTCGCGACAGAGGTCGGGCCCCGATCCGTCCGGGAGCATCCAGTCGAGGACGACGGCGGCGAAGCCGCCGGCCGACAGCCTGACGCGGGCGTCCGCCAGGTCGGCAGCCCCCTCGGTCGCGTGCCCCGCCTCGCGGAGGACCCGCTCCAGCATGCGACGGGTCTCGGCGTGGTCCTCCACCACCAGGATACGCATGGGTCCATCTTAGCCCAGGGTGGCGCCCTCTCCGACGTTTGGCGGTCGTTCAGGTCCGCGGATTATGCTTGCCGCGATGTCTGCGCCGCCCGGAGGATCCGCTACCTGCGCCGTGCAGCGACCTGCCGTCGCGCCGGGGGCCTTCCTCCCGGGGATGGTGGTGCTCGCTCTCGCGGCGCTCCCGATGCTCTTCGTCGGCCTCGGGGCGGTCGGCCTGCTCGACCCGGACGAGCCGTTCTACGCCGTCCCGGCGTGCGAGATGCTCCGCTCCGGCTCGTGGCTGGTGCCGATCTTCCGGGGGGAGCCCTGGTTCGACAAGCCGATCTTCTTCTACTGGGTCGTCCTCGCGGGCTTCCGCCTCCTGGGTGAGTCGGAGGTGGCCGCCCGGCTGGGGTCGGCGCTCGCGGGTTTCGGCGGGGCGGTGGCGGTCCTCTCTTTCGGCCGGCGGTTCGCATCGGGACGGATCACGGCCCTTCTCGCCGCGCTCGTCCTCCTGACCAGCCTGGAGTACGCGCTGATGGCGCGCGTCGCGGTGACCGACATGACGCTGACCCTCGCGATCACCCTGGTGATGCTGGCCGCGGCCCGTTACCTCGAGGAGGGCCGTACCTCCCAGGCCGCCCTCGCCGGCGCGGCCGCCGGCCTCGCGCTCCTGACCAAGGGGCCGGTCGGGGCGCTGCTCCCCGGCGTCGCCCTCCTGGTCTACGCCCTGCTGGCGCGGCGGAGCGATCTCGTCCGCCGTCGCGCCCTCGCCGCCGCGACGGCCGGAGCGCTCCTGACCGCGGGGCCTTGGTACCTCTACATGGCGCTCCGACACCGCGACCTGCTCGTCGGAACGTTTCTCGGGCAGGGGAACCTGGGACGCTTCCT